>NZ_WIVZ01000016.1:0-121225 GCF_009600325.1 Pseudomonas sp. FSL R10-2189 | reverse complement strand
GCCCCATCGGCGACCTGATCGGTGGTTCCCGCGAGCAGTGAAGCAGCGCCCAGCAAAATATCCGACCCGAAAATAAAGATGCCAGTCAGCTTAACTGACTGGCATTAGGGCTAACGCCCCCTCTATATAGCTACAACACTCCGGACTGCCGCAAAAGCTCCAAGTCCACCGTCGTCACCCCAAGCACACGCGCCAACACCTCCTGCGTATGCTCACCTAACAACGGCGGCGCCCTACGATACTCCACCGGGGTTTCGGACAACCTGATTGGGCTCCCCACCTGCGGCACCAAACCTGCCAGCACATGCGGTAGCTCAAAAGCCAGCCCCCGCGCTTGCACCTGAGGATCCGCAAACACCTGCGCCATCTCATTGATCGGCCCACAAGGCACGCCCACCGCCTCTAGCTGCTCAACCCATTGCGCCGTCGTCTTGAATACAGTCGCCTGGCGAATAAGCGGCACCAGCACAGCACGGTTGGCAACCCGCTGCTTATTACTGACAAAGCGCGGATCATCCGCCCAGCCAGGCTGCCCCGCCACCTCAGCAAACTTACGAAATTGACTGTCATTACCCACGGTCAAGATAAAATCGCCATCGGCTGTAGGGAAATCCTGATAAGGAACAATATTAGGGTGAGCATTCCCCAAGCGCTTGGGCGACACGCCTGTCGTCAGGTAATTCATAGCCTGATTGGCCAAGCACGCCACTTGCACATCCAGCAGCGCCATATCGATATGCTGCCCGCCGCCATCATGCTGACGATGAGCAAGCGCCGCCAAAATGGCGACTGTCGCGTAAAGCCCCGTCAGAATATCCGTCAGCGCAACCCCAACCTTGACCGGCCCGGCCCCCTCCTCACCCTCAGGCCGACCGGTCAGACTCATCAGCCCGCCCAACCCCTGAATCATGAAGTCATAACCAGCCCGCTTCGCATACGGGCCCGTCTGACCAAACCCGGTAATGGAGCAATAGATCAGTTGCGGATTGACCGCCTTGAGCGACGCATAATCCAGCCCATACGCCTCCAGGCCACCCACCTTGAAGTTCTCGATCAAAATATCGGACTTCGCCGCCAGCTCCCGCACCAGGCGCTGCCCTTCAGGCTTGGTGAAGTCGATGGTCACCGACTGCTTATTACGGTTAGCCGACAAGTAATAAGCCGCCTCCCCCGTGCTCTCTCCATAAGCATCCTTAAGGAAGGGCGGCCCCCACGCGCGCGTGTCGTCGCCATTGCCCGGGCGCTCAACCTTGATCACCTCAGCGCCAAGGTCCGCCAGAATCTGCCCAGCCCACGGCCCAGCCAGTACTCGCGATAAATCCAGCACCCGCAAATGCGATAAAGCACCCATGAGCCAAGCTCCTGTTAATAGAACGCCTGAAGACCCGTCTGCGCACGCCCAAGAATCAAGGCATGCACGTCATGCGTCCCCTCATAGGTATTCACCACTTCTAGGTTAACCAGGTGACGCGCCACCCCGAACTCGTCGGAGATACCATTGCCACCCAACATGTCCCGCGCCATACGCGCGATATCCAGCGACTTGCCGCACGAGTTGCGCTTCATGATCGATGTAATCTCAACCGCCGCGGTTCCTTCATCCTTCATCCGCCCCAAACGCAGACAACCCTGCAAGGCCAACGTAATCTCGGTCTGCATATCCGCCAGTTTTTTCTGGATCAACTGGGTCGCCGCCAACGGCCGACCGAACTGCTGACGATCCAGCGTGTATTGACGCGCCGTGTGCCAGCAAAACTCTGCAGCGCCCAATGCGCCCCACGAGATGCCGTAGCGTGCGGAGTTCAGGCAGGTGAAAGGCCCCTTCAAACCGCGAACATCCGGGAAGATGTTCTCTTGTGGCACAAACACGTTATCTATCACGATTTCGCCAGTGATCGACGCACGCAAGCCAACCTTGCCGTGAATCGCCGGAGCGCTCAGGCCCTTCCAGCCCTTCTCCAGAACGAAGCCACGGATGTCACCCTCGTCATCCTTCGCCCACACCACAAATACATCGGCAATCGGACTGTTGGTGATCCACATCTTGCTGCCCGTCAGGCTGTAGCCGCCATCCACCGAGCGCGCACGAGTGATCATCGCGCCAGGGTCAGAACCATGGTTAGGCTCCGTCAGACCAAAACAGCCAATCCACTCACCTGACGCCAGCTTCGGCAGGTACTTCTGCTTTTGCGCCTCAGTACCGAACTCATTGATCGGCACCATGACCAAGGAAGACTGCACACTCATCATCGAGCGGTAACCC
Organism: Pseudomonas sp. FSL R10-2189; assembly: GCF_009600325.1. NCBI lineage: Bacteria > Pseudomonadati > Pseudomonadota > Gammaproteobacteria > Pseudomonadales > Pseudomonadaceae > Pseudomonas > Pseudomonas sp. FSL R10-2189. The sequence continues at coordinate 118,962 of NZ_WIVZ01000016.1, read as the reverse complement.
GAGTCCACGCGCTCAACCTCACGAGCAATCAGGCCGTAGCTAACATAGTTCAAGCCACTGCCACCGTACTGCTCAGGGATCATCGCCCCCAGCAAGCCCGTCTCACCCATCTCGCGAAAGATCGCCGGGTCAGTCTGTTCATGACGGAAAGCCTCCAGAACACGTGGCGCCAGCTTGTCTTGAGCAAACTGCTCAGCGCTGTCACGCACCATGCGCTCTTCTTCAGTGAGCTGCTGATCCAGCAACAGTGGATCAATCCAGTTGAAGCTTGCTTTACCCGCCATGTAAGAACCCTCGCGAAATAGATCAAATGTCGTGCGCCGATCCTAGGCCGCCCCCTATAAAGAGTACAAACGAGGATTCAGCACGCCGTTGTGATAATTTCTCACTCCGTGACAGCCTGAAAGGCCATTTCTGATCACCTTTAGTGAGGAAGCCGTACATGCGCCGCAAGATCCCCAGCACAACCGCCCTGATCAGCTTTGAAGCGGCCGCACGTCATGAGAGCTTCACCAAGGCCGCACACGAACTGTCCCTCACCCAAGGCGCTATTTGCCGACAGATCGCCAGCCTTGAAGAATTCCTCAGTGTAGAACTCTTCAGACGCTCCAAGCGGGGCGTGAAACTGACAGAAGCAGGCCTTTCCTACAGCCGCCGGGTTGCGACGCAACTGGATGCCGTCGAACGCGACACGCTGTCCGTGATGGGGCAACAAGGCGCCAACACCATTGAGCTGGCCGTTGTCCCCACCTTCGGCACGCAATGGCTATTGCCCCGCCTCAAGGACTTCCAGCAACAACACCCCGACGTCACCGTCAATCTGACAAACCGTACGCGCCCCTTCCTGTTTGCCGACACCGACTTCGACGCCGCCATCTACTTTGGCGATGCCGACTGGTCCGGCACATCGTCCCACCGGCTGATGGGCGAGAACCCGCTGCCCGTGTGCAGCCCTTCACTGCTGGGCGACCGGCAAAGCCTCAGCGCCAAGGCACTGGCAGAACTCCCCCTACTCCAGCAAACCACCCGCCCCTACGCCTGGCGCCAATGGTTCAACGCCCAAGACATGAACGTGCCGCGCGACATGACCGGGCCGCGCTATGAACTGTTTTCGATGCTGGCCCAAGCCGCCATACACGAAATGGGCGTCGCGCTGATCCCGCCCTTCCTGATTCAGCGCGAATTGGCCGAGAAACGCCTGGTTATCGCCAACCCGCACACACTGCCCAGCAACAAGGCTTACTACCTAATGATCCCGGAACGCAAAATTGAGTCCGCGTCGTTACACGCCTTCCGTGACTGGTTAATCAAGCAGGCCGCGGCCTACAGCTTGATTTGAGAAAATTAGAATCCTCAAATAACTATGTAGTGATACTAAAAAATCAACTACATATGTACGCAAATGTCGCCATTTTGCACGCTTGACTTAAGTCTAACTGGACAAACCCGAAAGCCAGTAACCACGTGGCTTACAGGGTATTTCTGAAAGTTATGCAGCGATAACCAAAAGAAATGTGAAAAAAACTCGAAAACAGCCTTAAATCTCTACAAGCCTTATAAATAAAGGCCTACAGCCGACCATTGCGACATTCGGTCACTGCATGACTTGTAGTTAAAAATCCGTCACCCTTCATAAGTTCTTGAAAGCCCCAAAAATCGCCAGCAGAATGCCGCGCCCCACCCAATATTTGGTGGGATCGTGCTGATCGGCCGCCCCAGTCGCACCATCCGTAGTGCGCTGGCTTTCTTATAAAAGATCACGCAGGAGATATGACGTGCACATTGGTGTTCCTCTCGAAACCCAAACGGGTGAAACGCGGGTTGCTGCAACCCCGGAAACCATCAAGAAGCTGATCGGCCAAGGCCATAAGGTGACTGTTCAAAGCGGCGCAGGCATTAATGCCAGCGTGACTGACAGCGCCTATGAAGCCGCAGGCGCAACTATTGGCAGCGCCACAGACGCCTTTGGCGCCGAGCTGATCCTTAAAGTAGTTGCCCCCAACGACAGCGAGCTGGCCTTGATCAACAGCACCGCCGTGCTGATTGGCATGCTCAACCCGTTCAGCAATGAAACCATTGCCAAACTGACCGAGCGTGGGATCACCGCCTTCTCGCTGGAAGCTGCCCCGCGCACCTCGCGTGCTCAAAGTCTTGATGTGCTGTCATCCCAAGCCAACATTGCCGGCTACAAAGCCGTACTGCTGGCCGCCCACCATTACCCGCGCTTCATGCCTATGTTGATGACCGCCGCAGGTACGGTAAAAGCCGCCCGCGTGCTGATTCTCGGCGCAGGCGTTGCCGGCCTGCAGGCCATTGCGACAGCCAAGCGACTGGGCGCGGTCATTGAGGCGTCAGATGTGCGGCCTGCGGTAAAAGAGCAGATCGAATCGCTGGGCGCCAAGTTCGTCGACGTCCCTTACGAGACCGACGAAGAGCGCGAATGCGCGGTCGGCGTGGGTGGCTATGCACGCCCGATGCCTGCCAGCTGGATGCAGCGCCAGGCCCAGGCCGTGCATGAGCGCGCCAAGCAAGCCGATATCGTCATCACCACCGCACTCATCCCCGGCCGCAAGGCACCGGTGCTGCTGAGCGCTGAAACCGTGGCGCAGATGAAGCCTGGCTCCGTCGTCATCGACCTCGCTGCAGCACAAGGCGGCAACTGCCCGCTGACCGTGGCCGATCAAGTGGTCGTCGAAAACGGCGTGATCATCGTCGGCCCGACCAATCTGGCCGGAGAAGTTGCCGCGGACGCATCAGCGCTGTACGCCCGCAACCTGCTGGACTTCCTCAAGCTGGTCTTCACCCCCGAAGGGCAGTTCCAGATCAACCTTGAAGACGACATCGTCGCCGCGTGCCTGATGTGCCGCGACGGTCAAGTTGTGCGCAAAAACGGCTGAGGATAAAAACAATGGAAGAGCTCATCTCCCCCGGTATCTACAACCTGATCATCTTCGTGCTGGCTATTTATGTCGGCTACCACGTGGTCTGGAACGTTACCCCCGCACTGCACACCCCGCTCATGGCCGTGACCAACGCCATTTCCGCGATTGTGATCGTCGGCGCCATGCTCGCTGCCGCGCTCACCGTCACTCCGCTGGGTAAAACCATGGGCACCCTGGCCGTCGCCTTGGCAGCCGTTAACGTATTCGGTGGATTTTTGGTCACCCGGCGCATGCTGGAAATGTTCAAGAAGAAAGCACCTAAAGCTAAAGAAGAGGTGCGCAAGCCATGAGCATGAACCTGGTCACTGTTCTCTACCTGGTTGCATCGATCTGTTTCATCCAGGCCCTTAAAGGCCTGTCGCACCCCACCACCTCGCGTCGCGGCAACCTGTTCGGCATGCTCGGCATGGCCCTGGCCGTGCTGACCACCATCGGGCTGGTGTACAAACTGGGTGCTGAAATCGCGACCACCGGCATCGGCTATGTGATTGTGGGCCTGCTCATCGGCGGCACCGCAGGCTCGATCATGGCCAAGCGCGTCGAAATGACCAAAATGCCAGAGCTCGTCGCGTTCATGCACAGCATGATCGGCCTGGCAGCGGTGTTTATCGCCATTGCCGCCGTGGTAGAGCCGCAATCGTTGGGCATCGTCAAACACTTGGGCGACGCCATCCCGGCCGGTAACCGCCTCGAACTGTTCCTGGGCGCTGCCATTGGTGCAATCACCTTCTCGGGTTCGGTCATCGCGTTCGGCAAGCTGTCGGGCAAATACAAGTTCCGCCTGTTCCAGGGCGCACCGGTACAGTTCAGCGGCCAACACAAGCTCAACCTGGTGCTGGGCCTCGCGACGCTGGGCTTGGGCGTGACCTTTATGCTCACCGGCAACCTCAACGCCTTCGCGCTGATGCTGGCCCTGGCGTTCGTACTGGGCGTGCTGATCATCATCCCGATTGGCGGCGCCGACATGCCGGTCGTGGTTTCGATGCTCAATAGCTACTCGGGCTGGGCAGCGGCCGGTATCGGCTTCTCGCTGAACAACTCGATGCTGATCATCGCCGGCTCGCTGGTGGGTTCGTCGGGCGCCATCCTGTCGTACATCATGTGCAAAGCGATGAACCGCTCGTTCTTCAACGTGATCCTCGGTGGCTTTGGTGGCGCAGCGGACGCTGGCGGCCCTGCCGGCACACAAGAAGCACGCCCGGTTAAATCCGGCTCGGCTGACGACGCGACCTTCTTGCTGACCAACGCCGACACCGTGATCATCGTTCCGGGCTACGGCCTGGCCGTGGCTCGGGCGCAGCATGCACTTAAAGAGCTGACCGAAAAACTGACCCACCGCGGCGTGACCGTCAAGTATGCGATTCACCCAGTCGCGGGTCGTATGCCCGGCCACATGAACGTACTGCTGGCCGAGGCAGAAGTGCCTTACGACCAGGTGTTCGAAATGGAAGACATCAACTCCGAATTCGGCCAGGCCGATGTCGTGCTGGTGCTCGGCGCCAACGACGTGGTTAATCCGGCGGCCAAGAACGATCCGAAATCGCCTATCGCGGGCATGCCGATCCTCGAAGCCTATAAAGCCAAAACCGTCATCGTGAACAAACGCTCCATGGCCAGCGGCTATGCGGGCTTGGATAACGAGCTGTTTTATCTGGATAAAACCATGATGGTCTTCGGTGACGCCAAGAAAGTTATTGAAGATATGGTCAAAGCCGTCGAGTAACATCGCGACCTGGTAACACCGAGAACCCCGGCACTTAATTCGCCGGGGTTTTTTATTTCTGACTGATCCCGACCAAAGGCTCTAAATCGGCCTGCGGCATTCGACCATGGTAGCGGGACGCCGCGCTTTGAAAATGAATAGACTGCGCATCTTGCTTCCGTTGCCCGAGATAACAATCCATGTACCGTGAACGTATTCGCCTGAACTCCCTGCACGATAAGGTTATGAGCGCCGAAGAAGCCGCCGCCCTTATTAAAGACGGCATGACCGTCGGCATGAGCGGTTTCACCCGTGCCGGTGAAGCCAAAGCCGTGCCACAAGCCTTGGCCGAGCGCGCCAAGCACTCGCCGCTGAAAATCACCCTGATGACCGGCGCCAGCCTGGGCAACGACCTCGACAAGCAATTGACCGAAGCCGGCGTACTCGCACGTCGCATGCCGTTCCAGGTGGACAACACACTGCGCAAGGCAATCAACGCCGGCAAAGTCATGTTCATCGACCAGCACTTGTCCGAAACCGTCGAGCAACTGCGCAACAAGCAACTCACCCTGCCGGACATCGCGGTCATCGAAGCCGTTGCGATTACCGAGCAAGGCCACATCGTGCCGACCACGTCGGTGGGCAACTCCGCCAGCTTCGCGATTTTCGCCAAACAAGTGATCGTCGAGATCAACCTGGCGCACAACCCGAACCTGGAAGGTCTGCACGACATCTATATCCCGACCTACCGTCCGACCCGCACACCAATCCCGTTGGTGAAAGTGGATGACCGTATCGGTAGCACTGCCATCCCGATCCCGGCCGAAAAAATCGTCGCGATCGTGATCACCAACAAGGCTGACTCACCGTCGACAGTCAGCGAGCCTGATAGCGAAACCGCCGGTATCGCCTTCCACCTGATCAACTTCCTCAAAAAAGAAGTGGATGAAGGCCGCATGACCAACAAGCTCGGCCCGCTGCAAGCCGGTATCGGCAACATCGCCAACGCGGTGATGTGCGGCCTGATCGACTCGCCGTTCGAAGACCTGACCATGTACTCCGAAGTACTACAGGACTCGACCTTCGACCTGATCGACGCAGGCAAAATGCGCTTCGCCTCGGGCAGCTCGATCACCTTGTCCGAGCGTCGCAACTCCGACGTGTTCGGCAACCTTGAGCGTTACAAAGACAAACTCGTGTTGCGCCCGCAAGAGATCTCCAACCACCCGGAAGTCGTTCGCCGCCTGGGCATCATCGGGATCAACACCGCGCTGGAGTTCGACATCTACGGCAACGTCAACTCCACTCACGTCTGCGGCACGCGGATGATGAACGGCATCGGCGGCTCGGGCGACTTTGCCCGTAACGCACACTTGGCCATCTTCGTGACCAAGTCGATCGCCAAAGCTGGTGCGATCTCCAGCGTGGTGCCGATGGTCAGCCACGTTGACCACACCGAGCACGATGTCGATATCCTGGTCACCGAACAGGGCCTGGCTGACTTGCGTGGCCTGGCGCCGCGTGAGCGCGCCCGCGTGATCATCGACAACTGTGTGCACCCAGACTTCCGTGAAGCGCTGAATGACTACTTCACCAAGGCCTGCGCCATTGGCGGCCACACCCCGCACATCCTGCGCGAGGCGTTGAGCTGGCACATCAACCTGGAAGAAACCGGGAAAATGCTGTCGTAACACGCGTGCTAGACAGCCGCCGTCGAAAACACTGTTTTCTGCGACGGCTTTTTTATGCCCTTCTGACAAAAACTGTACTGCTGTACTGGTAATTTCCTACCCTTATCAGGGTCACTTCCCACAAAAATGACTAGAAACGCACCAACTTAGTGCCGACAGGTACAGTTGTGCTCGTTTATGGCCGTACAGCGCCTATAAACAGTTAACTGGCCCATCGCAATACAGGTGAACTGTATCTACAGAGTCTGGACGTAGAGGAGGATCATTGGCATCAGTTAAACCACTAGCCAATGCCGCCACAAGCGGAAGGATGCCATCATGGAACGTACACTCAGTTCCGATCTGTTCACCGAAAGCAATGCTGTAAACACCCAGGCTTCCATGCCTTTGCGCGTACTTGCCAACCTGATGTTGTGGCAGCGCCGTATCTCCAGCCGCCATCAATTGGCTCGCCTGGACTCGCGTCTTCTGGCTGATGCCGGTATTAGCGAAGCACAGCGTTACGAAGAGCTGAGCAAGCCGTTCTGGCGCTAACGAGCGCTCGCTGGCCCTGACCATCGGTCCACCGCCAGCACCCAGAATTGAAAAAACAAAACCCGTCGCGGGTAACCGCCGACGGGTTTTGTCGTTTTGGGCGGCTATTTTTGAGCGCCAGAAGCATGACAAGTACAGTTTTATAAAAATACGAATAGACCAGTACAATCATGAAAAAGCCTGATCCAGAGCATCCTGTCTGCACCGCAAGGCAAAACATCCTTTGCGACACGCCGCCCTGCGCCTACTATTCGCCTATAACCGACTATTTTTATACGACCCTCTTCCGGAGTATCACCATGCCCACTCTTCGCCTGCTCAGCGCTGCCGCCTTGCTGACACTCGCTGCCAGCGCCAGCGCCTCCAGCTTTCTCGTGACAACCGATGCCATCGTGGGCGCCCTGAAAGCGACCTCCGACCTGACCTCCGACGCGACCGGCTCGCTGCGCAACAACAAAATCGTGCGCGAAGCCCGTGACGACGCCGCCAGCTTTGTGGCCAGCGAAGGGGCGATCCGTGGTGTGAAACTGGAAAGCGCCTTCGACGCCATTCGCCAGCAAGCGCCTCAACTGCAAGCCAGCGATGCCCAACTGGCGCAGGCAATCCTCGCGATCTGATGTTTGATGACCTGTGGGGGCGGGCTTGCTCGCGATGCAGACCACATGGTGTCTCTGAACGGGCGCTGTGATGCTATCGCGAGCAAGCCCGCTCCCACGGGAATAGCATCAAAGATGAAGATCCCGCCACGTACTGGTTCTGACCCGACCATTACGCTAGCCTTGGGCCTCGATCACACAGACCGAGACCCATGCGTTTTTCTTTACTAGCCCTGCTTGCCCTCTGCTGGACTCAATCAGCCCACGCCTTCGACACAACCACGCAAAATACCGTGCTCACCGGCTACGTCACCAGTAAAGTGACGTCCGCGCCCTTCGATCACAAACTGCTATGTGCCGCCCAGGATGACGCTGCCGTCTTTATTGCCAGTGACGGTCAACAGCGAGGCGCGCAGCTGGAGTCTGCCTTGCGCTATCTGCGCCAGACCCAGCCTGAATTGAATGCCTCCGACCTTGAACTGGCACAAGCAATTCTCGTCCAATAAATACCCGCGTTTTCTGGAGATGTTTCATGCGTAGCCCTTTAATTGTCGCCACCCTTGGCCTGTTGTTGCTCGCCGATGTGGCGCAAGCACAGACCGTTGTGCAGACCAGTAACATCATCGTGCGCGCGTTTGGCCGTTCCATCGACTTCACCTCCGACACCACCACGTCCATTCGTGACTCTAAAGTAGTCCGTGAAGCCCACGATGACGCCGCCACATTCGTCGCCAGCGAAGGCTCCATTCGCGGCGTGCAGCTGGAGTCCGCCTTCAATACCCTGCGCGATCGCCTGCCTGAAGCGCGTAACGCCAGCGACCATGACCTCGCCGAAGCTATCCTCGCGCTGTGAAACCACTGACGGGCTGGCTCGCGGCGTGTGCCCTGCTGCTTATCGGCAGTAATGCCCACGCGGCCCTCCATCTGCAGCTCAAAACAGAGGGCCTGACACCCGCCCAGCAGCACGCCAGCCAAGCGCTGCTCGATGAAGCCATGCAAAAGCTGCCCCCGCGCTTCATCGAGCAACTGGATCGCCAGATTGTGGTCGGCTGGAGCGATGACATGCCCAGCAACGCCTACGGGCAAGCCTCGTTGGTGTCTGAGCTGGACCTGAATCGCAACCTCCTGGCCAGCCTCACCGATGGCTCGGCCGCGACTCAAAAGACCAATCGCCCCCACGGCACCGTGCGCCAGGAAATGCTCGCCACCGTTCTGCACGAGCTGACCCACCTCTATGACCGCGCCCGCCTCTGGCCTGCCGCAGACCGCACGCTCATCCAGCGCTGCGCACGGCAAAGCAACAGCACGGGGCTCATCGGCCTGCCCGACCAATGCCGTGGCCAGACCGAACGCCGCTTTACCCTCAGCGATGACCCGCGCCTGCTCGACCTCGCCGGTTGGCAGCAATACGTGGGCCGCCGTGGTGAGCGCGAGCAAGACAACCACCAGGTCGTGCGCAGCCCGGACCTGTACGAAGTCACCAACCCCAAAGAATTCGTCGCGGTCAACATGGAGTACTTCCTCCTCGACCCGGCCTACGCGTGCCGGCGCCCGGCGCTGTACCGTTACTACAAAGAACATTTCGGCTGGGCACCCGCTGCCAAAGACGACTGCCCCAAGAGCTTCCCCTTTCTTAACGCCGGCAACGACTTTGCCAAACAGCCGCTCGGCACCGTTGACCCGGAGCGCGTATACGCCGTCGACTACCTGCTGGCCGAGGCCAACCAGGAATGGGCCAGCCGCTGGGGCCACAGCATGCTGCGCCTGGTGATTTGCGCCCCCGGCCGGCCACGCGGCCCGGATTGCCGACTCGACCTGCAAGAACACTTGGTATTGTCCTACCGGGCGTTTGTGAACGACGTACAGCTTTCAAGCTGGGACGGCCTGACCGGCGCCTACCCGTCGCGCCTGTTTGTACTGCCGCTGGCCCAGGTTATCGATGAATACACCAAAACCGAACTGCGCAGCCTCGCCTCTGTACCGCTGAACTTGAGCCGCCCGGAAATCGAAGAAGTGGTTGAGCACGCTGCCGAGATGCATTGGAGCTACGACGGCAGCTATTACTTTGTGTCCAACAACTGCGCAGTCGAAACCCTGAAACTGCTGCGCAGCGGCAGTGACAACGCGCAGCTCAAAGGCTTGGACAGCATCGTGCCCAATGGCCTGCTGGAAGTGCTCAAAGCCCGTGGTCTGGCCGACACCAGCGTGCTGGACGACCCGCGCGAGGCGCTGCGTATGGGCTACCGGTTTGATTCCTACCGCGACCGCTATCAAGCCATGTTCGACGTGCTGAAAACCCGCCTGCCGATCAAGCAGACCAGCGTTGAAGACTGGATGGCCCTGGACGCCGAGCAACGCCGCCCATGGTTTGAAGAAGCCGACCTGCGCGCCAGCGCGGCGTTGTTGCTGCTCGAACAGGCCAGCTTCCGCCGCCAGTTGCTGCTCGCTCAAGACGAGGTCAAGCAAAAGTACCTGGGCGCACGCGGGCTTAAAGATGGCGGCATGGACAAAGCCAACAAAACCCTGCAAGAGATTCTCGCCAGCAGCGGGTTCCTCAGCCGCCCGGCCGAATTGCTCGGCAGCAGCGGCTATGGCCTGCCCCAGGCCAAAGAATGGCAAATGCTCGAGTCCGAAAGCAGCCAGCGCCAGCAACAGTTGCTACGCCTGACCAGCGACCTGGACAAAGAAGTGCGCAGCCTCCTTGAGCCGGCCCGCGCAGCAGAAATCGCCGCCACTGAAGCCAACGTCAAACAGATCGGCGAACACCTGCGCGCCATTCACAAAGCCGCAGGCGGCCTGCAACTCCCGTAGGAGCGAGCTTGCCTCGCGATCTTTTGATCTTACGCCCCCGGCACAAACTGCTTCTGCGCCGTGCCGTGGGCGATCAGCCGCGACAGGTAATTCATTTTCTCCGCATCCTGATCCACAAAGCGGAAGGTCAGTTGCAACCAGTCGCTGTCCGGCTTGGGTTCGTACGCGACGATCGCGTGCAAATAGCCATTCAGACGCGCCACCTCGGCCCGCTCGCCTTGCTCCAGGTCCAACACCGCACTGGCCAGGATCTGCGGCAGCTCATCGCCTCTGCGCACCACCAGCAACGCCTCCTTGAGGCTGAGCGCTTTGATCACGCACGGCTGAATCCCCGTAGGCAAACGCAACTGCCCTTGGCCGCGCCCCGTGGGAGTCTGGCTGGCCGGGCGGGCCACAGGAGCCGCTGCCGGTCGGCTCGGCGCGGTCGGCGTCACCACCTGCGCTTTGCCACCGGTCAAGGCACTCAGCGAATCGTTGGCCAAGCCGGTGCTGACTCGCACCGGGGCGCTGGCCATTACCGCATTCAGCAAGCCGGCCTTGGTGAAGGCCTTTTTCACTTTGGTCAGCAATTGCTCATTGGTGAACGGCTTGCTGACGAAGTCCGAAACCCCGGCCTGAATCGCCTGTATCACGTTCTCTTTATCACCACGGCTGGTGACCATGATGAACGGCAGCGCTTTAAGGCGGTCCTGCTCACGGCACCACGTCAGCAGCTCAAGGCCGGACATCTCCGGCATTTCCCAGTCACACAGCACGAGGTCAAACGGCTCGCGGGTCAGCAGCGCCTGAGCTTTGCGGCCGTTGACCGCGTCTTCGATGCGGATACCGGGAAAATAGTTACGCAGGCAGTTTTTAACCAGATCGCGGATAAACGACGCGTCATCCACCACCAACACACTGACCTTGCTCATCGACTGCTCCTTTAGAATCCTGACAACCCTGCGCCAAATGATGGCCATTTGCCAAGACCGATCAGCGCCTCGCTCCTTTTTACAGTTCGCCAAGCGCCTTAACTATAAACGCCACAAACGAAAACGCCCGGCAATGAGCCGGGCGTTTTATGTCGCGGGCAGTCTTAGTTATCGTCCGCTTGCGACTCAACATTAGCCTTGGTGCCTTCAACTTCTTCACGCATGCGCTTAAGGCCCATGTGGCGCACGTCTGTACCGCGTACCAGGTAAATCACCAATTCCGAGATATTGCGTGCGTGGTCGCCGATACGCTCCAGCGAACGCAGCACCCAAATGATGCTCAACACACGCGTAATGGAACGTGGGTCTTCCATCATGTAAGTGGCCAGCTCGCGCAGTGCGGTTTTGTATTCGCGGTCGATGATCTTGTCGTACTGCGCCACCGACAACGCCAGGTCAGCGTCAAAACGCGCAAAGGCGTCCAAGGCATCGCGCACCATGTTGCGCACCTGGTCGCCAATGTGGCGCACCTCAACGTAGCCGCGTGGCGCCTCACCTTCTTCGCACAACTGAATGGCCCGGCGCGCGATCTTGGTCGCTTCGTCACCGATGCGCTCCAGGTCGATCACCGATTTGGAGATGCTGATGATCAGCCGCAAGTCAGACGCCGCAGGCTGGCGACGGGCCAGAATGCGCAGGCACTCTTCGTCGATGTTGCGCTCCATCTGATTGATCTGTTCGTCGATCTCACGCACTTGCTGAGCCAACCCGGAGTCGGCCTCAATCAACGCCGTGACCGCGTCATTAACCTGTTTCTCGACCAGCCCGCCCATGGCCAACAAGTGGCTGCGTACTTCTTCGAGTTCCGCGTTGAATTGCGCGGAAATGTGATGGGTGAGGCCATCCTTTGAAATCATGGGTTTGCTCCGCAAAAGCTGTGAGCTGCAAGCCATAAGCCGCAAGCTATCTCTGTCATTCCACCAAGCTGCTTTAACTTGCCGCTTGAAGCTAAAAGCTTGCCGCTGCTACTAACCATAGCGCCCGGTAATGTAGTCTTCGGTCTGTTTTTTGGCCGGGTTGGTGAACAGGGTATCGGTGTCGCCGTATTCAACCATTTTGCCCATGTACATGAACGCGGTGTAGTCCGAAACCCGGGCCGCCTGTTGCATGTTGTGGGTCACGATGACGATGGTGAACTTGGACTTGAGTTCGTAGATCAGCTCTTCGACTTTCAACGTCGAAATCGGGTCGAGCGCCGAGCACGGTTCATCGAGCAGCAACACTTCAGGTTCAACGGCGATGGTACGGGCAATCACCAGACGCTGCTGCTGACCACCGGACAAGCCCAGTGCCGACTCGTGCAGACGGTCTTTCACCTCGTCCCACAAAGCCGCGCCTTTAAGTGCCCACTCCACCGCTTCGTCGAGCACGCGCTTTTTATTGATGCCCTGGATGCGCAGGCCGTACACCACGTTTTCGTAGATGGTCTTGGGGAACGGGTTCGGCTTCTGGAACACCATGCCCACACGACGGCGCAGCTCGGCCACGTCTTCGCCCTTGCGGTAGATGTTGTGGCCGTACAGGTTGATCTCGCCTTCCACCCGGCAACCGTCAACCAGATCGTTCATGCGGTTGAAGGTACGCAGCAAGGTCGACTTGCCGCAGCCCGACGGGCCGATAAACGCGGTAACCCGCTGTTTCGGAATGTTCAGGCTGACGTCGTACAGTGCTTGTTTTTCGCCGTAGTACAGGTTCAGGCCCGGCACTTCAATGGCGACGGTTTCGTCAGCCAGGCTCAGGCTCTGTTTGCTGCGACCCAAGGCTGACATGTTGACGCCGTGGGTTGAGGAATCATGCTGCATGGGTTGCTCCATACGCTAAACATTCGTTTCGATCACGATGACCGAGGTTTCATCTGTAGGAGCGAGCTCGCCTCGCGATCTTTTGATCGTTTAAACGATCGCGAGCAAGCCCCGACAGGCTGTGAATCAATCAGCTATCCAGCGCCTTGTACTTCTCGCGCAGGTGGTTACGGATCCACACCGCCGACAGGTTCAGGGTCGCGATCACCAGCACCAGCAGCAGCGCGGTGGCGTACACCAGCGGGCGGGCGGCTTCAACGTTGGGGCTCTGGAAACCCACGTCATAAATGTGGAAGCCCAGGTGCATGATCTTCTGGTCAAGGTGCAAGTAAGGGTAGTTGCCATCCAGCGGCAACGACGGCGCCAGTTTGACCACGCCCACCAGCATCAGCGGCGCCACCTCACCCGCCGCGCGAGCCACGGCCAGGATCAGGCCGGTCATCATGGCCGGGCTGGCCATCGGCAGCACGATCTTCCACAAGGTCTCGGCCTTGGTCGCACCCAGGGCCAACGAACCTTCACGGACGGTACGCGGGATACGCGCCAGCCCTTCTTCTGTGGCCACAATCACCACCGGCACCGCCAGCAGCGCCAGGGTCAACGACGCCCACAACAGCCCCGGTGTACCGAACGTCGGCGCCGGCAAGGCTTCGGCAAAGAACAGCCGGTCAACCGAGCCGCCCAACACGTACACAAAGAAACCCAGGCCAAACACTCCGTACACAATGGCCGGCACGCCTGCGAGGTTGTTGACTGCGATACGGATGACCCGCGTCAGGGTGTTTTGCTTGGCGTATTCACGCAGGTACACCGCAGCAAGAACGCCGAACGGGGTCACGATCACGGCCATTATCAAGGTCATCATCACCGTGCCGAAAATCGCCGGGAAGATCCCGCCTTCGGTGTTGGCTTCACGTGGGTCCTGGCTCAGAAACTCCCAGATGTTGCCGAAATACATGGCCAGCTTCTGCCAGCTGTTCATGTTGTTCGGTTGATAAACCTTCACCACTTTGCCGATGTTGATTTCCAGCTCTTTGCCGTTGGCATCACGGGCCGTGAGGCTGTCGCGGTTGAACTGAGCGTGCAAGTCGGCCAAGCGGTCCTCGACCGCTTTATAGCGTGCGTTCAGCTCGGCACGCTCGGCATCCATGTCCGCTTGGGCGGTGGCATCCAGCTTGCCTGCCAGCTCCAATTTGCGGCCGTGCAAGCGAATACGCTCCAGCCCGGCGTTGATGGCGCCAATGTCTTTCTTTTCCAGTTGGCTGAGTTGCGCAGCCAGCGCATTAACGCGTTTGACCCGCGCCTTCAACTCGGGCCAGGCCGCAGCACCTTCCGCTACCACCTGACCGTTCTCTTTCACGTTAACCAGATAGCCGTAGAAGTTGCCCCACTCGCGACGTTCAATCGCCATCAGCTCTGGCGGCGTGCTTTCGCCGGTCAACCACTCACCCACCACCCAGGTAAAGTCGTTGCCGTTGAGGTCGCGGTTACCCACCTTGATCAGCTCGCGCGTCATGAACTCCGGGCCTTGGTCCGGCACAGGCAAGCCTGCACTTTTCAGGCGCTCACGGGGCACTTCTTCTTTTTGCACCACTTCACCGATCACCAGGTGATCAGCACTGCCTGGCACGTTGTATTGGGCGTGTATCAAGTCGGCTGGCCAAAAATGACCCAGACCGCGCACGGCAATGACCGACAACAAACCGATGGTCATGATGACCGCGATGGTCACCGCACCACCGCTGATCCAGACGCCGGGGGCGCCGCTCTTGAACCAGCCTTTGAGGGAGTTCTGCTTCACAGACTTCTACCTTCCTTAAAGCGACGAATATTTCTTGCGCAGACGCTGACGGATCAGCTCGGCAAGAGTGTTCATGACAAAGGTGAACAACAGCAGCACCAGCGCCGAGAGGAACAGCACGCGGTAATGACTACCGCCCACCTCCGACTCCGGCATCTCCACCGCTACGTTCGCCGCCAAGGTGCGCAAGCCTTCGAACAGGTTCAGTTCCATGACCGGGGTGTTACCCGTGGCCATCAACACAATCATGGTCTCGCCAACCGCACGGCCCATGCCGATCATCAAGGCCGAGAAGATCCCCGGGCTGGCCGTCAGGATGACCACGCGGGTCATGGTTTGCCACGGCGTGGCGCCCAGCGCCAGCGAGCCCAATGTCAGGCCGCGCGGCACGCTGAACACGGCGTCTTCAGCAATCGAGTAGATATTCGGGATCACCGCAAAGCCCATCGCCAGCCCCACCACCAATGCGTTTCGCTGGTCGTAGGTGATACCCAGGTCATGGGAGATCCACAGACGCATATCGCCGCCGAAGAACCAGGCTTCCATGTACGGGCTCATGTATAGCGACAGCCCACACACCAGCAGCACCACAGGAATCAGAATGATCGTTTCCCAGCCTTCCGGGATCCGCAAACGAATGGACTCCGGCAAGCGGCTCCAGCCAAAGCCCGCCAGCAGAATGCCCACCGGCATCAGCACCAGCAGACTGAAAATACCCGGCAAGTGACCTTCGACATACGGCGCCAGGAACAGACCGGCGAAGAAGCCCAGAATCACCGTCGGCATGGCTTCCATCAGCTCGATCACCGGCTTGACCTTGCGCCGCAGGCTCGGGGCCATGAAGTAAGCGGTATAGATCGCTGCGGCAACCGCCAGCGGCGCCGCCAACAGCATCGCGTAGAACGCCGCCTTCAAGGTCCCGAAGGTCAACGGCGCCAGGCTCATCTTCGGTTCGAAGTCGGTGTTGGCAGCGGTGGATTGCCACACATATTTAGGTGCGTCGTAGTTCTCGTACCAGACCTTGCTCCACAACGCGCTCCAGGACACTTCCGGGTGCGGGTTCTTCAAGAACAGCGGGATCAGCTTGCCGCCCTCTTCCACGATGATGCGGTTGGCACGTGGCGAGAGCGCCATGATGCCAGGGCCTTCAGCGACCTTTTCTACTAATAAAGTGCGATGCGCGGTGCTGTGGAACACGCCAATCTCACCGGCCGCGTCCAGGGCCAGAAAGCCTTTGCGGCGCTGCTCGGCGGTAATCTCAACAATCGGCGACGTGCCCATCTGGAAGCTGCGGATGTGTTTGAAACGCAGCTCACCGTCCGAATCACGGGCCATAAACCACTGGCTCAGACCGCCTTTCGAATCACCAAAAATCAGCGAGATCCCGCCGACCAATTGCGTGCTGGCGGTGATTTCGGTGTTGGCGTCTTCCAGCAGTTTGTAACGGCCATTAAGGCTCTTGTCGCGCAAGCTGAACACATCCGCCTGGGCCCGCCCGTTGACCACATACAGCCATTGCTGACGAGGGTCGATATACAGCGCCTTGACCTTCTCGGTCATCTGCGGGAGATCGATGCGGCTTTCGGACTTGGTGACCTCGCCGGTCATCATGTTCTCTTCACTGGTCAGCGTGACGACGTTCAGTTGCGAGCCTGTAGACCCCGCCAGCACGACGGTGGAGTCGTTCACGTTGAGGTTCACGTGATCCAGCGCGAGGCCGCGCGGGTCAAGGGTGATCGGCGCATCGCCATACGGATATTCAATGGCCGGGCTGATGGTCTTTTTGCCATCCGGGTAACTGACTTTATAGGTGTGCCGGAACACCAGCGCCTGACCATTGGACAAGCCCAACACCACAACCGGGCTACCCGGCTGGTCTTCACCGAGCGAGGTCACGTGGGTATCGGCCGGCAGCGGCAGGTTAACCCGCGACAGTTCGCTGCCATCCTTGACGCTAAAGAACAGCACCATGCCCTTGTCCGACACGCGCATACCCACCTGATTCTGCTCTTCAACCGAGAGCATCAGAGGCTTGCCAGCATCTTGCATCCACACCGGTGTTATCGGCGTTTTGGCGGTCAGGTCAGCACCCTGGAACAGCGGGTACACCACATAGCCCAGGAAGAAGAAGATCAACGTGATGGCGCCCAGCACGGCAAGGCCGCCAATAAACACATACCAACGGGTCAGATGATCTTTGAGCGCACGGATGCGACGCTTGCGTTTGAGTTCAGGCGTATTGAAATCAATGCGCTTGGGAGCGGAGGTCGAAGTCATTCGGGAATTGGCCAGATCATTCATGCGCACACCCTAGCGGGCCTGTATGACAAAAAGATGACAAATCAGTGACGCAAAAAACCGCTGACCAGCGGACCTGGTAGCGGAACGAAAATGCAGCGAACCGTTAGTCGCTACCGCAGGCTACGATGGGTCTTTCAAGACCTCAAGGCAACGGCTAGCACCGTAACCTCATCGCAGCCTGCTGCATAGCAGAAGGCTTAGTTGCCTTCTTTCAGACCCAGGTCAGCCAAGGCTTTTGCAGCCACTTTAGCCGGCAGCGGGATGTAGCCGTCTTTCACGACCACTTCCTGACCTTGCTTGGACAGGACCAGCTTGATGAACTCGGCTTCCAGCGGGTTCAGCGGCTTGTTAGGCGCCTTGTTCACGTACACGTAAAGGAAACGCGACAGCGGGTATTTGCCGTTCAGTGCGTTTTCTTCGGTGTCTTCGATGAAGTCAGTGCTGCCTTTTTTGGCCAGTGCAACGGTTTTCACGCTAGCGGTTTTATAACCGATGCCCGAGTAACCGATGCCGTTCAGCGAGGAGCTGATGGACTGCACAACCGATGCCGAGCCAGGTTGCTCGTTCACGTTAGGCTTGTAGTCACCTTTGCACAGGGCTTCTTCTTTGAAATAGCCATACGTGCCGGATACCGAGTTACGACCAAACAGCTGAACCGGCTTGTTGGCCAGATCGCCTTTGACGCCCAGGTCGCCCCAGGTCTTCACATCATCTTTAGCGCCGCACAGACGAGTCGACGAGAAAATCGCGTCCACTTGTTCCATGGTCAGGTGCTGGATCGGGTTGTCTTTGTGCACGAACACCGCCAGGGCATCCACAGCCACCGGCACGGCGGTTGGCTTGTAGCCGTACTTCTGCTCGAAAGCAGCCAGTTCGGTGTCCTTCATTTTGCGGCTCATCGGGCCCAGGTTAGAGGTGCCTTCAGTCAGCGCAGGTGGCGCGGTGGCAGAGCCAGCGGCCTGAATCTGGATGTTTACGTTTGGATATTCTTTCTTGTAAGCCTCAGCCCACAATGTCATCAGGTTCGCCAAGGTATCGGAACCAACGCTGGACAGGTTGCCAGACACACCGGTGGTCTTGGTGTAAGCCGGAATAGTCGGATCTACACCCGTCGCAACCGCGTTAGCAGCCGCAACGCCCGCGGCGACAAAAGTCAGGGCCGCCATCACACGCTTCAGTTTCATGCCTTACTCCTAGCAAACCGGGTTAGATGAATCGGGGGCCAGTATCAGCAGGCCTGATGACCACTCTATGAACCGATTGTGACAATTAGATGAAATGCCATCATTGAGCCATAAATGATGGCACTCGTAATAACTAGTAGTCGATTTCTAGGTTATCCATGTCATAAACCAAACCGCCCTCGGCTGGCATTTTGCGATGCAGCAGTAAAAATGGGTCTTTCAACGCGACCTCATCAGCAAAAGGTGGACTCCCGTGATGTAGACGCTGCTGGTTTAACGCACTGAATTGGGTGTTCAAGAAGGGGGTTGCTGCCACTGCCTTCCATAATGCTTGAGTAAACAGGTCGAATCGCTTGAACACCTGCCCTCGTAATTGGTCTGCAACCTGTGAAGGTACTAATGCGCCCTCCTCCTTTAGAGCAGAGGTTAACCAACCTGCAGTGGCGGGCTGGCCTTGGCCTGTAGCAACACCGGGGTATTCACACGCCCCCTTGAACATCAGGTAAAGGGGATCAATGCCAGATCCTTCCGGAAAAACCACCACATAATCATCGAACTCAACATCCTCTATAGAGACATAGGGTTCTAACAGGGGCAGCCTTGGCGTATGGACAAACCCCACCCTGTTGCGTGCGGCCAACAACTCCGTACTTAAAGGAGGGGCATCTTGAAGTGTGCGCGGTAATGTCCATTCAATGCTCATCGGCATTAAGCCATCTGCCGTAAACACATATCGATTGCGCTGTATATCCCATAAAGCCGACCTGACCTTCACAAAGGAAGGCAACGTAGTGCCATTGGTCGGTGTGACATACACCTGCGACAGCTCTTTAATTTCCTTGAGGCCCCGAAAATGACTTCCCTGCTTGGTAGCAACAACGCCAGAGCCCAGCCGAAAAGGTAAATAAACGTCACCTTTAGCACGCGCAAGACTTTGCCAACTGCGGCCTTCCAAAGGAATTAACTCTGACAACGGCACACTCAATCCATAGCGTTGTGCACCAACAACGCTAGAGAATTCAAACTCCAGTATCGGGGCATAGTGGCCAAGCGGCTCCGTCGACGAGGTGATGCGCCATGAAAACTCTGCTATCGCAGAGCGCAGGGCAGGTCCTAAACCTTTCAGATACTCACCCCGTATCGCTGGCCCTGTGGACACGAAAGATGGCTTCTGAGCGGTATCAAGAAGAGAAAACTCAAAAACTCGCTCAGCGGCAGCTGAGATCATATTGAAAGGTCCGCGCAGCCGAATAATCATCTCTTCGGCACGATCCAGAGCCTCTTGCGCAATGACATGAATATCCCGATGACGCTGCTTTAATGCAGCCAGGCGCACCCCATAACGCTCATGGGTGGCGACGGCCAGTATTAATACTTGGGCCTGGATGGTCTGATCATAAAAACTATTCGTTAAATTTCTTTGAGCAGCAGCCTTGGCAAAGTCAACTCTCATCTTGAAGAATTCGAATTTATGGACCTTGCTACGAGCGACATCCTCGCCCTCTTCAAGAACATCGACTTGATTCATCAACAAAGAGAGTGCGTGATTATTCGCCTCAGCAGAGCTGGCGGAGGTCGGGATAAGCAGTTGCGCAATAGATGACTCAAACACCGTTAAGGCCTGGTCAGCCGCCACACCCGCCACGTCTAAATCGCTGTCCATTTTTTGAGCGTTGGAGAGTTCCTTTGAAGACCTTATCAATGCTTGCTCGCGGACACTTAAGCGCGGGCCAGGTGTCGCCTTGGGGACCGGTAAAACCTCGCCTTTAAAGGCTGTTTTGCCTTGGCGGTTTTGCCAACTTTTTACGAACTGCACCACATTGCCTGCATCATGCCCTGACGCCTCAAACTCTATACCAGGGTAAAAAATCAAATCAGCGCCTTTAGGGTGGCCTGATACACGATCGAAATGAGAAATTAATGTCTCATGGTCTTGCTTGCGTACATCAACCGCCCATATCTTTTCAACTAACGCTAAAAATTCGGGCTGCGTGTAGTCTTGTAACGTGGCTTTAAGTTCCATCCTACGAGCTTCCTGATAATAATTTAATAGGCACAAACACGCCGCATACAAACTAATATAGTTTTTATTTACACATCTTGATGTCACGTGCACTCTTGAGTTTTAGAGTGCACGTAAATAACTTAATCGTGGCCTTTGTCGATCAAGGTGAAATTTAGCACTTCAACATTTAGATCTTCCGTATACTGAAATACAACTTTAGTATTCGGATATTCAACTTCATCCAACTTAAAAGAATCCCACCCGCCTTTCCAACCAATAGGATGTGGCAATTTAACCGGACCAACTATCTCCAGAGGCTGACCAAAAAATTCTCTCACTTTAGATTGGTTCATAATGAGCGTATATGGAGCTGGCAGCTCTCCACGATAAATGGGTACACCTGGTATAGACTCTAACAGGGTGAAAAAAATTCTTTCTAACCGCTCGGTCTCACCCCAAAAACTTAATTCGACACCATCTTCTGGTTGTATATCCACCCAATCCCTTCCAGGATAAAGCTCCTGCAAGGATTTAGGCAATATTGCACCGGACGTAATTAAGGCATTGTAATTTTCGCCTAAATTTTTCAGCAATTTATCAAACTGTTTCACGTCCATTAATACAATCCTTTACTTACGTTATGAGCATGCAGCTCTTGACGGGCATTTTCAATTTCTAGTTCTGTGAAGCCTTCCTCCAGCAGACCTATTTTTATTGCATTGAAATTCCGATCTGCTGCACCTCGAAGATCTGAACTATCGAGGTTCTGCTGTGCTTGTGAATTTCTGCCTCCGTAGGTTTCACTAAACTTTTGATGAACTCGAGATGGAATTGCAATTCCGGCGGCGCTATTTAGTGCTGCATCAATAAAGTTCCGAGGAAGTTCAGGCGCACTCATTTTAATTGAAATCTCAATTGCCCTACGTGAAGGAATATGGTCAATGTCATACCCATCATTTCTGCTCCTGCGACTTAACTCATTATAGTCCCCTGCTTCCAACGGCCTGACCGGAGGCTTAGCAAACAGCACATCCGGCGACGGTAAATCCGTATCCTCACCAAACCCCGGGATGCTCGCATTAACGTCACCTGGGTTGGCGCTCGGGAGTGTTTCAGTTTGCGACCCAACCGGATCTGTATTCTCGCCGGGGTAAATGATCGGCAGTTCGGGTGCTATGGGCAGCGTGGTCGGGCCGAGGGCGTCAGTGCCTGCCGGAATCAGCGGCTTCCAGTAAATATGCCCTTGCTGCCCGGCCTCCAGCAGGTTTAACGGCGTTAACGACCAAGGCTCAAAGACCGGCGTGACGGGACGAACCCCTTGTACGCCATTGGGTGCGCTGATACTAAAGTTATCAAGGTTATAAGGCTCAACACTTAACAACGCCGGATTATGCGTGCGTAATTCCAGCTCTCGATACTCACCCGACCACTGCTCCTTTGGTGCATAAGGAGCAAAGCCTTGAGCCACACGGTGTTTATTAACCTCACTTAAAGACCCAAGCGCTTTTGAGTCTTGGGCGATAGCGCGCCACATCGACTCATTGAACGCCCCAAGTGAAGCGAATTCTCGACCGCGTAGCCGATCACCGACAGAGGCAGGAATCGCCACGCCTGCCGCCTGGCTCGCAGCCTTCGACCATTCCAACGTTGCGGGATGACCAAGACCTGAAACCACTCCCGTTCCAGCAGGCAGCACTCCAAACGACAGATACATGGCCGGTAAGCCCGGCATACACACAATGCAGTCGTTAAAACGAGTATCGGCTCCTGCAGGAATAGCCTCGATCACTGGCTCTGGAAAATACGCACTGGCCTGCGTCGTCGTTGAAGTTTGAACAGGCGTACTGGGCGCCGTGACCGATGTCGTCGCAGAGAAATGCAGTTGTTTAGCATTGGCTCCCGGCGTGGTCGCTACATAGGTATCGGTCAATGGATCGTGAACAGCATTGATAACCGGCACGCTACCCGAGATATCACCACCTGTGGCCAGGATGATGATTTGGGCGCCGCCCTGAACAGGTTCGGACTTGACTCGATACGGCAACTCAACGATGCCCTTCACATCAGCAATCGACTTAAGGTCTTGACCTTCGGCAAGGTTCAAACCGGTTGCAGGTACCGCAAAACCTTCATAAAAACGATTGCGCTGTTCAGGGCTTAACTCGCCATCCCCCAACTCAGAAGGGGTCAGTGACATGATTACAATACGTACTGCAGGGTTTAGCTTCGCAGCGTCTAATAATCGACTTCCCGCCCACTGCGACAGTTTTGCAACATCTATCGCCTGGATAGCCCGGGCAACGGCCCCGGAAATCTCTGCCAGACCTTGGCCTACCATTGCTCCAGCTTGTGTTAACAGCATCCCGCCGGCAGGGGATGAAGGCAGGGTCACGCTTAGGGTATTGGCCTGCTGACGCCACTCATGGCGCGCCTGCTCATCAGCTTGCAACTTAAAGCCGATGCGCGCTTCGCGTTGTTCTGCATGCTGGCGATGACGCTCCCACTGCTGCTCACGGGAGTGCCAAAGCACTTTTTGTTCGGCATGGTGGGTGGTTAATGCGTTAGCTTTTTCAGTCAGCAAGCTGATAACGCTGGCCAACTCCTTGGCCTGTTGTGCGGCGGTATAGGCTTGTTCCCAGGCATGATGAGCTTGGTTGACAGCCGTTTGATTAGCATCAGTTGTAGAGAGTTGCGCCAAGTAGTCTTGTAACGAGCGAGCCAGTGGATCATGACCGTCAAA
The DNA here is from genome assembly GCF_009600325.1 of Pseudomonas sp. FSL R10-2189. Classification (NCBI taxonomy): domain Bacteria; kingdom Pseudomonadati; phylum Pseudomonadota; class Gammaproteobacteria; order Pseudomonadales; family Pseudomonadaceae; genus Pseudomonas; species Pseudomonas sp. FSL R10-2189. Next base: position 95,882 of record NZ_WIVZ01000016.1, on the reverse strand, counting down.
AGATTTAGCGGCCGTATCAGAGAGTCTCAACTCTGCATTTTTCATTGCAATCAGTGTATTGACTTGGTCACGCTCGCGAGTAATCAGATGAAGCTGCAGCCGTTCACTGGCATTAATATCAATCGGTTTTTTCAAGGTTTCTAGTTGTGCCTTAATTGACTCTTCCAACCCTGAAGCCTTGGCAACATAACGACGATCAATTTCTGCTTTTGTTGTTGTATAGGTATGAGCGAATGCACTGACTCGTTGTTGATGGGCCACTGCTTGCGCAGCCGCTTGTACTCGGGCCTGCTCTTGCGCTTGCTCCCGTAGCGCACCCTCCGCTATTGCTTGGGCCTCCGCCCAGGCCCGGGCTCTGGCTCTTGCACGTTTTTTTGCACGCTTGCCACTAGAGCCACCGAACCCTCCCGAAAAACCTGCTCCCCCACCAATACTGAAAAAGCCCTGATCGGAGGGCCTATCAACAGGCACAGGTTTACTGCCGATGTATATCGTTCCACTCGTATTATCTTGAAGGTTTTTGATACTCATACAGTACTCCTTGTCTGTATGAGCCAGCGTGTCAGTTTAATAATCAGCGCTTGCAGTACATATATATAGCCGTACTTATTTACATGTAGGAATGCAAACAGTTAAGTGTAAGAAGTTAATAACTATCAAAAAGTTAATACACCAACGACTGCAGGATTGCCCTGCAGTCGTCAACTCTTTATCAGCGCCCCTTTTTCCACAGATAAGCGCCCACACACAGGCCCATCAACGAAATGATCGCCACGTAATACGCCGGGCCCATCGGGCTTTCCTTGAGCAACAAGGTCACGGCCATGGGCGTCAGACCGCCGAAGATTGCGTAGGCCAGGTTGTACGAGAACGACAAACCGCTGAAACGGATCACAGGCGGGAAGGCTTTAACCATGACACACGGCACCGCGCCGATGGTGCCTACAAACAAACCGCTCAAGGCATACAGCGGGAACAGCCAATCCGGGTGCTGCAACAGGCTGTGATAGAAGGTCCACGATGTGATCAACAGCGCGGCGCAACCCACCACAAAGACTTTGCCCGCACCAAAGCGGTCAGCCAGGGCACCCGAAGCGATGCAACCCAGGCTCAGGAACACAATGGCCAGGCTGTTGGCTTGCAATGAAGTGGTGGCCGGGAAGCCGTATACAGTTTGCAACACAGTCGGGGTCATCAAGATGATCACGATGATCCCGGCCGACAGCAGCCAGGTCAGCAGCATCGAGATCACAATGGCGCCACGGTGGTCACGCAATACCGTTTTAAGCGGTACTTCTTCAGCCAGCGCCTTGCGCAGTTGCAGCTCGGCAAACACCGGGGTCTCGTGCAGCCAGCGGCGCAGGTACACCGCAAACAAACCGAACACACCGCCCAACAGGAATGGAATACGCCAGGCGAAGTCCGAGACTTCGGCCGGGGTGTAGATCGAGTTGATGGCAGTGGCCACCAGCGAGCCCAGCAGAATACCGGCCGTCAAGCCGCAGGTCAGGGTGCCGCAGGCGTAGCCAACGTGACGCGCCGGCACGTGCTCCGAAACAAAAACCCATGCTCCCGGTACTTCGCCACCAATGGCCGCGCCCTGGATCACCCGCATCAGCAGCAACAGGATCGGCGCCAGCATGCCGATCTGCTCATACGTCGGCAGCAACCCCATGATCAGCGTCGGCACAGCCATCATGAAAATGCTCAAGGTGAACATCTTTTTGCGCCCCAGCAGGTCGCCGAAGTGCGCCATGACGATGCCACCCAAGGGCCGTGCCAGGTAACCCGCGGCAAAAATGCCAAAGGTCTGCATCAGGCGTAGCCACTCAGGCATGTCAGCCGGGAAAAACAGCTTCCCGACGACCGTGGCGAAGAACACAAAGATGATGAAATCGTAAAACTCCAGCGCACCGCCCAGAGCGGACAACGACAGCGTTTTGAGGTCATTGCGCGATAAGGGGCGCGAGGGGGGTGCGGCACTGGAAGGCTCAGTGATCATGAGGTATGGCTTCTCTTATTAGGTTCGGCGAAAGCTGCATCGATGCCGGCAAGGCTTGGTAGGCCTTGAAAGATAACAAATTGTTTGCAAAAGCATAGAGCTAGACGCACAGCGGCTTGAAAAAGCAGAACCGGAAGGTCGTCGGGCGAGCGATCGCCCGATATACTCGTGCCCGAATGAAACATTCGGAAACTACCTGGGTTGCTGTGCGAAAGCGCCCGCTGGGCCCTCCCCAGCCGATTTCGCAGAGTTTCCCTTGGCGCGGCTTATGAAGAACGTGACGAACGTAGTATGTTCGGGCTGAATCGTTTTTCTTTAGACGCTTATTCACCCGCAATACACATGATGAATCACGGGTCAGAGGCCCTTCGGCATGATAGAGCTCGAACAAGAAGATCCAATCCCGCAAGGCGACCTCGCCTTGCAAATCACCGCATTGCCACGCGAAACCAATGGTTTCGGCGATATTTTTGGTGGCTGGCTGGTCTCGCAAATGGACCTGGCCGGCACCGCAATGGCCAGCAAGGTTGCGGGTGGCCGAGTAGCCACCGTCGCGATTGATCGCATGGCGTTTCTGGTACCTGTGGCCGTCGGCGCGCAGTTGTCGTTCTATACCCAGGCACTGGAAATCGGCCGCAGCTCGATCCAGATGATGGTTGAAGTCTGGAGCGACGACCCGCTGTCCAGCGAATGGCGCAAAGTCACCGAAGCCGTGTTTGTCTTCGTTGCCATTGATGGCAGCGGCCGCACACGTTCCGTTCCGCCACGCCGCTAACCCGCCCCTGTATAGAGAGCCTGCCATGTACCACATTGAGTCTGTCACCCTGGACGAACTGGAGTGCTGGCACTTTCAGCATGGCCAGGCCCAGCTACTGGTCGCCAAACAAGGCGCGCAGGTGCTCAGCTATCAGGTTGGCGATGAGCCGCCGATTGTCTGGCTCAATGAAAAAGCCCAATTCAAAAAAGGTCATGGCATCCGCACCGGCATGCCGGTGTGCTGGCCGTGGTTTGGCAACCTAGCGCGCAACCCGGACAGCGTGCAGGCCATGCGCGACAGTACTGAGCCCGCCACCGCCCACGGCCTGGTGCGCACCCGTGAATGGGAAGTGCTGGAAATCGACGATGCAGGTGAAGCCCTGCACATTGAGTTCGGCCTACCACCTGTCGAAGGCGGCCTGCCCGGTTGGCCCCATGACGTGGCACTGACCCTGAACATCCGTCTCGATACCCAGTTGCATGTCAGCCTCACCAGCCACAACCGCAGCGACGCACCGGTGAGCATCAGCCAGGCGCTGCACAGCTATTTCGCCGTCAGCGACGTGCGCAAGGTTCATGTCGAAGGCGTTGAGGGTCTGACTTACATCGAAACCCTTGATGACTGGAAGCGCGTGCAACAAGTCGGCAACTTGACCTTTACCGGTGAGACCGACCGTATCTACCTGGACACACCGCCACAGTTGAGCATTGTCGACGCCGACTGGAACCGCAGCATCCAGCTCACCAGCCAAGGCTCGCGCTCTGCCGTGATCTGGAACCCGTGGATCGATAAAACCGCCACCCTCGGCGACATGGCGTTAGATGGCTGGCAACGCATGCTGTGCATCGAAACCGCCAACGTCATGGACGACATCATCACCCTGGCGCCAGGCGCGAGCCACACCTTGGGTGTGAGCATCAGCAGCCAAAAACTGGCCTGAACCGTAGGAGGGGCCGCCCCGTCTTCGACGCCGCGCTGTCGCGCAGCAAACAGGCCGCCGAGTATCTTCAGCATCCCCCAATCGGTTCCCTCTCCTTCGGGAGAGGGCTAGGGTGAGGGGGCTTTTGACTTGAGTACATATCCGTTGCTGCGGCAACGGCCACTTAGGGTTCCGGCCTTACGCCGCGTCACTTTGCAAAAGCGGCAAAGTAACCAAAACGCTTTTGCCCCTACCCCTCGGTGCCTCGCTTTGGCTCGGCATGCCCTCACCACAGGCCTTGCTCCGTAGGCCCGCCGCGATCGGCCATCCATGGCCGTGTCGCGGCTAACCCGGCGTCCTGCCGGGTTACCCACTGCACAAAACCTGCGTTCGGCCAGCGTGGTTTAATGGGGCCTTTTAGATCAAGATCAAAAGCAAGATCTAGATCAAAAGATCGCGAGGCAGCTGTTACAAATCCGCCTCAACCACCACCCGCACTTTGCTGGCATCCAGCGCATAAGCCGCATCCGCCAGGTCATTGCTGACCTTCTCGACTTTCAGCGTGCCCGTGACCCACAGCGGCGCATAGATGTCGTCCAGCTTCAAGCCTTTTGGATAGCGCACCAGCACCAATTGGTTGGGCGGCGGCGGTGGCACATGGATGCAAGCCCCCGGGTAAGGCACCAGGAAAAACAGTGTGCTGCGGCCTTTGGCGTCTGTTTCGAGAGGCACGGGGTAACCGCCCAAACGGATGTTTTTGCCGTTCATGCTGGCGACGGTTTTATTGGAATACATCACGGCCGGCAGGCCTTTGCTTTGTTTCAAGCCACCCTTATCAGTAAACGTCCCCTGAGCTTCAGGCGAGTTGTGATCGATTTCAGGCATGGCTTCGAGGGCTTTTTGATCCGACTTGGGCATCAAGTCCAGCCAGTCGGTTTCGGGCAGTTCTGCCGCGTGTACCAGGCCGCAGCCCAGCAAAAGAAAGGTCAGTAGAAGGCGGCGCATGAAGAGCTCAATCAAAGAGAAGTGAATACGTCGCGCATTCTAGCCCTCTCTGCGATCAGCGCAGAGAGGGCCGCACGCGATCAGCTCTTTTTCTTCACCATGCCGTAAATGACCAGCAGAATAATGGCGCCGATGACCGCACCAATAAAGCCAGCACCTTCGCCAGCATGGTAGATACCCAACGCCTGCCCACCATAGGTCGCCGCCAAAGAGCCCGCGATACCCAGGATGATGGTCATGATCCAGCCCATGCTGTCGTCACCCGGTTTCAGGAAACGAGCCAGCAGGCCAACGATCAAGCCGATAAAAATGGTTCCGATGATGCCCATGCACGCGTCCTCTCATTAGATGGCGTTAACCAAAGCCTAGTCAGCACTTTGGTTTCACGCCATCAGAGAGCAACGACACCTCAATGGTTCCGTCGACTGCAGGCTTATGCCTCGTCGATCAACGCCTCAACGCGCTGGATTTGCGCGTTCAGGGTGGCCATGTCGGCGCAGCGCAGGTTGGCATGGCCCACTTTGCGGCCGGCCTTGAAGGCTTTGCCGTAGTGATGCAAATGGCAGTCGGCAATTGCAATCACCTGCTCAACCGGCGGGACGCGGCCGATGAAGTTGAGCATAGCGCTCTCGCCCACCTTGGCCGTCGAACCCAGCGGCAGGCCAGCGATGGCGCGCAGGTGGTTTTCGAACTGGCTGCACTCGGCGCCTTCGGTGGTCCAGTGGCCGGAGTTGTGCACACGCGGGGCAATTTCGTTGGCCTTGAGGCCACCGTCGACTTCAAAGAACTCGAAAGCCATCACGCCCACGTAATCCAGGTGCTTGAGCACGCGGCTGGAATAGTCTTCAGCCAAGGCTTGCAGCGGATGATCCGTGCTCGCTACCGATAACTTGAGAATGCCGCTGTCGTGGGTGTTGTGCACCAACGGGTAAAACCGGGTTTCGCCATCACGACCGCGCACAGCGATCAGCGACACTTCGCCGGTAAATGGCACAAAACCTTCAAGCAGGCAGGCAACACTGCCCAACTCAGCAAACGTCCCTTCGACATCAGCCGCAGTGCGCAGCACTTTCTGACCTTTGCCGTCATACCCCAGGGTGCGGGTTTTGAGCACCGCAGGCAGACCGATGCTGGCCACCGCCGCGTCCAGATCCGCCTGGGACTGGATGTCAGCGAACGCAGGCGTCGGAATGCCCAAGTCCTTGAACATGCTCTTTTCGAACCAGCGGTCACGGGCAATGCGCAGGGCATCGGCACTCGGGTAAACCGGAACGAATTGCGACAGGAATGCCACGGTTTCAGCCGGGACGCTTTCAAACTCAAACGTCACCAGATCAACCTGGTCAGCCAACTGGCGCAGATGATCCTGATCGCCGTAGTCCGCACGAATGTGCTCGCCCAAGGCGGCAGCGCAGGCATCAGGTGCCGGGTCCAGGAAGGCGAAGTTCATGCCCAGCGGAGTCCCCGCCAGGGCCAGCATGCGACCGAGTTGGCCACCACCGATTACACCGATTTTCATCGTCAAAAACCTCAGGCCAGGCGCGGGTCTGGATTGTCCAGCACGCTGTCAGTCTGCTCTGCACGGAATGCTTTCAATACGGTATGGAACTGCGGGTGCTTGGCACCCAGAATGCTCGCCGACAACAGCGCGGCGTTGATCGCGCCAGCCTTACCGATAGCCAGAGTAGCGACCGGAATACCAGCCGGCATTTGCACGATCGACAGCAGCGAGTCGACACCCGACAGCATCGACGACTGCACCGGCACACCCAGTACTGGCAAATGGGTTTTAGCTGCACACATGCCTGGCAAGTGGGCGGCGCCACCGGCTCCGGCAATAATGACCTCGATCCCGCGGCCTTCGGCCTCTTCGGCATACTGGAACAGCAAATCCGGAGTCCGGTGGGCCGAGACCACTTTAACTTCGTAAGGGATGCCGAGTTTTTCCAGCATATCGGCGGTGTGGCTGAGGGTGGACCAATCGGACTTGGAGCCCATGATCACGCCTACCAGTGCACTCATCGTCGCGCCTCTTCTCTTGGGCGCCCGCAGGCGCGTCAAAAAACAACAAGCCACGTGGAGGATCCGACGTGGCTTGTTATAGAAATTAAGGCCGGTCATGCCAGCCGAAGGCCGCGCAGTATACCCCAAAGAGGCCACTTGAAAGCACCTTTGGCGACCATCTGTCTGCAGGCAAATCAAACCCTGAAACCGCTGGTTTTACTGACCGGCAGGTCAATAATTGACAGTGTTAGAGGCATGTTGACTTCTACTGTCAGGCTTACGATCTGAGGTGATATTGACTACTTGCCGCATCGAATTCGACGCCTCACACACTCACGTAATAACCGCTTAACTCTTTATGCAGCACTCAAATAACTAACTACCTGCAAGGACTGCAGGCGGCGCTCACAACTCTCAATAACGTGTCAGCGCCATCATTAAGGATGATTAACATGAAACCGATTACGCTTTATATCTTTGTTCACGATGATGTCCCCAGCAGCATCGTCAGCACGCTGGGCCGGGGCTATTTCAAGGAATTCACAGAAGAAATATCGGCTATTACTGGCAGGTCCTTCATCTTTAATGAGGTGCGCCATGTAAAAGGTGTAACAGATCACAATTATAAAGGCCAAAACCTGAACGATATTTTATGGAGCTGGCAAAAAGCAGCCATCGGATACAAAAACGATAAGGGTTTGGAGTGGGGCAAAACCGAACGCTATATTTTAGTCACCAAAGACTCGATCAACGACACTGTCCTGGGGGGCGCCTTCCCCGGAAAACCTGCCGTCATTGCCAGCACCAGTTCCTATCAAATCATTGCCCATGAGATCGGTCATAGTTTCAACGCAACCCATGAAGATGGCGAACTGAGCTGGAATGCGTGGGGCGGTGAATGTGAAACCTACATGTATCACGAAGTCTCTAACTTACGTGGCAACTGTTACCGCTTTACGCAAAAAAACAGAGAGCATATCAAAGCCTTCCTGAGCGATGCCCCTTAACTCATAAGTCTCTGACCTTTACAGAACGGTGGAATCAGCCATGCTCCCGATTAATATTTATACCTTTGTCCATGACACTGTCATGGTAAAAAATGAAACACACTTGAAAGGCATGTTTTTCACTATATTCACTCCTGAACTTTCAGACATAACAAAGCGCCCAGTCAACGTTGAATTTATCTACGACACGCCAGGCATGACAGACTTTGACTACCTGTCATATGCAACCCGATACCCAAATTTAGACGACTATATAGGGTTGATTTCAGCTGACATCAATCACGCCGTTGATGGTTACAGGGCTGCGCAGCAACGAACGGCCATAGCCACTGATATATATCTGATATTGATTGATGGTTACTTATCCCCTGCGCAGGGTGTCGAAGGCTTGGCCTTGCAGGAAGCCAACATCGCTTTTGCCACCACCTTGGGCCGCACTGTCGTGGCTCATGAAATCGGGCACTGTTTCGGCGCAACTCACGCGGCGGTCTCTTACTATGTGGACCCCGAACAATTTAGCCCCCACGGGTGTGCAACATTCATGGCAACGGAGCGTAAAGAGGGTACCTGCGCACGCTTTCGCTACAGCGATGAGAACCGTGGAAATATCCGCAACTATGTCAGCCAGCTCGACTGACAACAGTTGCTGAAAAACGTTGAGTGAAGGCCATCACGCCCGGCCTTCACTCACGGGGCAGATGACGCCCCACCTTCCAGCTTGCGCCACAACAATCGCACGTTCGCCTTACGCACCAACGCGCAGCGATACAGGCGAATCTCGAGCGGCACGTGCCATTGCGGGCCGCCACAGATCACCAGTTCGCCCCGCTCAAGCTCCGCGCGCACACTTAAACGCGGAACCCAGGCGATACCCAGACCTTCCAGCGCCATGCTCTTGAGGCTGTCCGCCATCGCGGTTTCATAAATAGTGGTAAACCGCAGGGCACGCTGGCGCAGCAGCAAGTTGACCGAGCGCCCAAGAAACGCCCCGGCGCTGTAAGCCAGCAACGGCACGCTGCCGTCACCTTCCAGATCAAACAGCGGCTTGCCGTCAGCATCGGCAGCGCACACGGGCAGCATTTCGGTGTTGCCCAAGTGCAGCGACGGAAAAATCTCCGGATCCATCTGCAACGCAGCGTCCGGATCGTAAAAAGCCAGCATCAAATCGCAGCCGCCTTCGCGCAAAGCGTGCACCGCGTCTCCGACGTTAGTCGCAACCAGCCGCGTGGCGATGTTCAACCCTTCGTTGCGCAATTGAGCGATCCAGCGAGGGAAAAACCCTAGGGCCAGAGAGTGCGCAGCCGCCACTTGCATGACCTCGCCCTGCCCGCCTTCAAGGTGATGCAAGTGCCGCAACACCTCGCCAAGCTGCTCGACCACCGTGCGCGCCGTGACCAAAAACAGCTGACCGGCCGCAGTCAACTCCACCGGGGTGCGGGAACGATTCACCAAGGTCAGCCCCAGGGCCGCTTCGAGGCTGCGAATACGTCGGCTGAACGCTGGCTGAGTCACAAAGCGGCGCTCTGCCGCCTGAGAAAAACTGCGAGTGGCGGCCAGGGCACTGAAGTCCTCCAGCCATTTACTTTCGAGATTCATCGAGTCCTCCCGGACGCGCACCAAATTGGGTCACACGTTCGACGCGGCGGTCGCGTCACGTCGCCATTATGCCGTTTCTGCATAGGATAGTGTTTAAAGGCATTGGCCCAAAATAGTCTGCAAGCCTAGGATTCGCAGCGTTCCGGCCCAGACCGGGTCCATATCGAGATGATTTCTATCATGTCCTCCGCTGCATCATTCCGCACAGAAAACGACCTGCTTGGCGCCCTCGAAGTACCGGCTCAAGCGTATTACGGCATCCAGACCCTGCGAGCGGTGAATAACTTCCGCCTCTCGGGCGTTCCGATTTCGCATTACCCAAAACTGGTTGTCGGTCTGGCAATGGTCAAACAGGCCGCTGCAGACGCCAACCGTGAATTGGGGCATCTGAGCGCTGCCAAGCACGCCGCCATCAGCGAAGCCTGTGCACGATTGATCCGCGGTGACTTCCACGAAGAATTCGTGGTCGACATGATTCAAGGTGGTGCCGGTACCTCCACCAACATGAACGCCAACGAAGTGATCGCTAACATTGCTCTCGAAGCAATGGGTCACCAGAAAGGCGAGTACCAGTACCTGCACCCGAACGACGACGTCAACATGGCGCAGTCGACCAACGATGCTTACCCGACCGCGATCCGCCTGGGTCTGCTGCTGGGTCACGACGCCCTGCTGGCCAGCCTCGACAGCCTGATTCAGGCGTTCGCAGCCAAGGGTGTTGAATTCAACCACGTCCTGAAGATGGGTCGTACCCAACTGCAAGACGCCGTGCCGATGACCTTGGGTCAAGAATTCCGTGCCTTCGCCACCACCATGGGCGAAGACCTGGCCCGTCTGAAGACGCTGGCCCCGGAACTGCTGACTGAAGTGAACCTCGGCGGCACCGCGATCGGTACCGGCATCAACGCTGACCCGCGCTACCAAGCGCTGGCCGTACAGCGTCTGGCACTGATCAGCGGTCAACCGCTGGTACCGGCCGCCGACCTGATCGAAGCCACCTCCGACATGGGCGCCTTCGTGCTGTTCTCCGGCATGCTCAAGCGCACCGCGGTCAAGCTGTCGAAGATCTGCAACGACCTGCGTCTGCTGTCCAGCGGCCCACGCACCGGCATCAACGAAATCAACCTGCCAGCGCGTCAGCCAGGCAGCTCGATCATGCCCGGCAAGGTCAACCCGGTTATTCCGGAAGCGGTTAACCAGGTGGCGTTCCAGGTCATCGGTAACGACTTGGCGCTAACCATGGCAGCCGAAGGCGGCCAACTGCAACTGAACGTGATGGAGCCGCTGATCGCCTTCAAGGTGCTCGACTCGATCCGCCTGCTGCAACGCGCCATGGACATGCTGCGCGAGCACTGCATCGTCGGCATCACCGCCAACGAAGCACGCTGCCGTGAACTGGTCGAACACTCGATCGGCCTGGTTACCGCACTGAACCCGTACATCGGCTACAAAAACGCCACCCGTATCGCCCGTATCGCCCTTGAAAGCGGCCGCGGCGTACTGGAACTGGTGCGCGAAGAAGGCTTGCTCGACGACGCCATGCTCGACGACATCCTGCGCCCGGAAAACATGATTGCCCCGCGTTTGGTGCCTTTGAAGGACTAACGCCATTCATCAGTTCTGAGCTCAAAGTCGCCGAGCAAAGAAGCGCAGGCACTTTGCGCCAGAACTGAAGCTCACCAGGTCGAGGGACTAGACACCTCTCACCTTTTGAGGGCTTGCAGACACATCTGCAAGCCCTTTTTTTTGCCTGGGATTTGAGTGTAATTAACGTTTACGTAACCGCTGGCGAGCGCCGCGAGACTACGTCCGACTACACAGCAAGGATAAATTGGGAGTTCGAACGTTGTTCAGCGCCCTATTGGTCTAAAAGTGAAAAACCCTGACTCAGCACAAGTAGCACCTAGCAGTTCTGCCAGGTAGTCATTCCATGCGAAAAGAACTACAACTGGAACGTCTTTCCCGACCCTCGGTGAGTGGCTATGAATCAGCCTTCAACAAAAACCGCAGTTATTTATAGCTACGACCCTCTTGATCGCCTGATCGGTACGCCCTCGGGAAAGCGCTTCTATCAAGGCGCTCGTATCACCACAGAAATCAAGGACGAACGCGCATGCTGTGTTTTTCAACATGACGTTCATGTCCTCGCACAGCATCAGCAAGAACAAGGCGTTAACACCACAACGTTATTAGCCACCGACATACAGGGCTCTGTGATTGAAGGCGTCACCCAAGAGCGTGCCATAACACGCAGCTTTAACCCGTTTGGCTATGAATCGCCCGAGCAAATGCACGGCTTGCTGCTGGGCTTCAATGGCAACCCCCCGGAGCCCCTAACAGGCCATTATCTACTGGGGCAGGGCTATCGAGCTTACAACCCGGCACTGATGCGATTTAACAGCCCGGATTCGTCAAGCCCGTTCGAAGAGGGTGGATTTAATGCTTATGCGTACTGCGACAACGATCCGATCAATTATGGGGATCCATCGGGGCATGCAAAGCTATTCTTGATAATGCACAAACTCTTCAACCAGAGAGATGTATCCAGCAGTCTTTCCAGAGTTAAAAAAGCTATAGGCAGCGTACAAAAAACGACCGCAACAACAAAAAAGACAGCCGCCTCACTGGCTAAAAAAGCAAATAATAAAACGCCCCGTCCTCCTACAAACACCTCAACAAAAGCCACTTCGGCAATAAAAGACATTCCCGTCAGCAGACCTGCATCACCTCGAAAACAGCCGAAAGTGCCCGCCCCCCTTCAACAAACGCCTAGTACGAGAAACAAATCCCCTCTCGCGCCAATTGAGAACCATGCAGCGCTTGACGAATGGCTGATAAGGCTAACACCAAGCACTACGCCCCCCACAGCCATACTCCCGATCTATAATCTTGCTCGCACGGGTCAATGGGGCATTGAGCTAACTACCCCGCCAACATCTCTTAGCGTTAGATTGATCCGCCTATAAACGTGGACCTCTTGCCGAGGCCACATATCGTTTGGCATGGATGCCCGATCAACACAGCGCAAATCTGCGTGAATAGGCTTTGCGCGGTGCTTCAAAGGCGTCCGTTTGGCGACTGACACATGAAAAATCAGTCACTTATAGAGACGCTTCCTACACTCCTAGGTATAGTGCCGCCCCTCTTCCCGTGCATGGGCCCTGCAACAGCGGCCATCGGCAGTGCGGAAACAGCATCGTAAACCAAGCAGCAACATGGCCAGGACCCCCTTGATTACCTAGCTTTATGCCCTGACTTGACGGGCGTAATGGGTAACCCTGATCCGGCCGTTTTGCCTTCAGATAAAAACAGCGAGGAATAATCCATGCTAGAAGTCATCAATGACTTCCTCTCAGGGAAAGTACTAATCGTGCTCATGGTTGGGCTCGGTGGCTACTTCACGATCCGCTCGCGTTTCGTTCAGCTCCGTTACTTTCTGCACATGTTTGCAGTGTTTAAAGACAGCTTGCGCAGCAGCGCCGGCCAACTCAGCTCGTTTCAAGCGCTGATGCTGAGCCTGGCGGGCCGTGTGGGCGCGGGCAACATTGCCGGTGTCGGCATTGCCGTGACCTTGGGTGGCCCCGGTGCCGTGTTCTGGATGTGGGTGACCGCACTGGTCGGCATGTCCAGCAGCCTGATCGAATGTTCGTTGGGCCAGTTGTACAAGCGCCGCGATGCGGAAGGCCAACTGCGCGGCGGCCCGTCCTTTTATATGAAGTACGGCCTGGGCAAAATCTGGATGGGCAAGTTGATGGCGGTCCTGCTGCTGATCACCTTCGGCTTTGCCTTTATGGGCCTGCAGGCGCACGCTGTTACCCACTCGCTGCAAAACGCCTTCGGTTTTGACGTCAACTACACCGGCGTGGCCATTGCCGTGCTGCTGGGTCTGGTGTTTATCGGCGGCATCAAGCGTATTGCTTCGGTGGCAGACCTGCTGGTTCCGGTCAAAACCCTGGCGTACATCGCCGTCACCGTTTACGTGATCGTGCTGCAATTCGACCAAGTCCCAGCCATGCTCGGCCACATCGTGAAAAGTGCCTTCGGCATGGACCCGGTGTTTGGCGGCATGATCGGCAGCGCCATCGTGATGGGCGTCAAACGTGGCGTATTCGCCAACGAAGCCGGTTTGGGCAGCGCCCCGAACGTGGCCGCCGTGGCAGACGTGGAACACCCGATTGCCCAAGGCGTGGTTCAGGCGTTCAGCGTATTCCTCGACACTTTCGTGATCTGCACCTGCACCGCGCTGCTGATTCTGCTGTCCGGCTTCTACACTCCGGGCTTTGAAGGCGACGGCATTGCTCTGACGCAAAACTCGCTGGCCGCAGTAGTCGGTGAATGGGGCCGCGTGTTCATCAGCGTGGCACTGGCGTTGTTCGTGTTCACCTCGATGCTCTACAACTACTACCTGGGCGAAAACAACCTGCGCTTTCTGGTCGGTGAAAGCCGCAAGGCGTTGATGGGTTATCGCGCTCTGGTGCTGGTGTTGATTGTGTGGGGCTCGATTGAGAACCTGGAAACCGTCTTCGCCTTCGCGGACATCACCATGACCTTGCTGGCCTTCGTGAACCTGATCGCCCTGGCGATGCTGTTCAAGATATGCATGCGCGTGCTCAAGGACTACGATGACCAGCGTAACGCGGGTATCAAAGTACCCGTCTTCGATTCCAGCAAATTCCCGGACCTGGATCTGGACCTGAAGGCTTGGCCGCCTCTGCCGCCCGCCAAGACCGAAGAAACAAAACGCTAATATCAACGCGGCGGTTCTGACAGAACCGCCGCGTTTTTGCTTATGGGGACTCCTGAATGACTGCAGCCACTCTTCATCCTGCCCAGCGCGTCATGGTGCTCTACACCGGCGGCACCATCGGCATGCAAGCCAGCGCCAGCGGCCTGGCGCCTGCATCCGGCTTTGAAGCGCGCATGCGCGACTTCCTCGCCAGCCAACCGCACGTGCAGATACCGCAATGGCGCTTTCGTGAAATGAGCCCGCTGATCGACAGCGCCAACATGACACCCGCCTACTGGCTGCGCCTGCGCAGCGCAATCATTGACGCTGTCGAACAGGATGGCTGCGACTCAGTGCTTGTCCTGCATGGCACCGACACTCTGGCCTACAGCGCTGCGGCCATGTGCTTTCAACTGCTGGGCTTGCAGGCCCCGGTACTGTTCACCGGCTCGATGCTGCCTGCGGGCGTGCCCGACAGCGATGCCTGGCCAAACGTCAGCGGTGCCTTGAGCGCGCTTGCCCAAGGTCAGCCCTTCGGCGTACAGCTGTACTTCCATGACGAACTGCTGGACCCGACCCACTGCGCCAAAGTGCGCAGCTTTGGCCGCAACCCGTTCGTGGCGCTCAAGCGCAACGGCGGCGGCACCAAAGCCGAATCATTGCCAGCGGCGCTGAGTTATCTACAGCCCAAGCAAGAAGCCCGTGTCGGCGTATTGCCGCTGGTCCCCGGCATCGGCGCCGCCCAACTGGATGCCGTGCTCAACAGCGGGCTTGAAGCCCTGGTGCTGGAGTGTTTCGGCAGCGGCACCGGCCCCAGCGACAACCCGGCGTTCCTCGCAAGCCTGCAACAGGCGTACGAAAACGGCATCGTTGTGGTCGCCATCACCCAGTGCCACGAAGGCGGAGTTGAGCTGGACGTGTACGAAGCCGGTAGCCGCTTGCGCGGGGCTGGCGTGCTGTCGGGCGGCGGCATGACCCGTGAAGCCGCGTTCGGCAAGCTGCAGGCGTTGCTGGGCTCGGGTTTGCCCGCCGCTGACGTGCGCCACCTGGTTGAACGGGACCTGTGTGGTGAGTTGGCTTAACGCCCCCGGCACACAACTTGCTCGCTTCCTGTGTCCCCACGCAGGAAGCGAACATGCTGCACTCACATCTCACCACGCTAAATGCCGTATCGCTGGTGCTCAGCACCTTCGAGGCCGAAGGCTTGCCGAGCGAGGCCTTATTGGCCGGTAGCGGCATACGGGCCGTGGACTTGAACCGCGCTGACATTCGCATCACCACCAACCAAGAAATGCGCGTCTGCGCCAACGCCGTGGCCTTGCGCCGTGAAATCGGCCTGGAACTGGGACGGCGCATGCATGTGTCGTCCTACGGCATGCTGGGTTACGCCCTACTCACCAGTGCCACCTTAGGTGACGCTTTGCGCTTGGCTTTACGCTACCCGGCACTGCTGGGAACACTCTTTGAGCTTAGCCTTAAGGTCGAGGACGATCAGGTCTGGTTCTGTGCAGATCACTACCATGAAGACCCGCAACTGGCCGTGTTCAACGCACAGCTGTGCCTTGTCTCGCTCAAGGTCATTTGCGAAGACTTGATCGGCCAGCCGCTGCCTTTGCTCGCCGCGCGCTTTGCCCACAGCAAGCCGGATTACCACGCCCGCTACCAGCACACCTTCAATTGCCCGCGTCTGTTTGATGCACCGGACAACGCGTTCGCCTTTGCCAGGCACTGGCTGGAATACCCGCTGCCGCTGGCCAATACCATCACCCACCAGGCCATGGCGGAGCGCTGCCGCAAACAGAACCTGGAATTCACCGGGCGCCAAACCTGGCTGTCGCGGATCCGCCAGTTGCTCGCCGCCCAACTGAATGCCGCGCCGGGGCTTGAAGGGCTGGCCGAGCAAATGAATTGCTCGCCACGCACCTTGCGCCGCCACCTGCATGACGCGGGCTGCAGCTATCAAGAATTACTCGACGAACTGCGCTTTGAGCGCGCCAAGTTGTTACTCCACGAGACCGAATGGCCGATCTACCGCATCGCCGACACCTTGGGCTTTAGCGAAACGGCGAGCTTTCGCCATGCCTTTGTTCGCTGGAGTGGCGTGTCGCCCAGCCAGTTTCGGGCATGAGCCAACAGGGAGCAGCGCGCCCTGAAAAGGGGCGAATTTCGGACAATTATTTCGGCCATATTGATCTCCTTTTGGCCGCTCCTGTCGTTCTCTGAAACCGCCAGCGCCGCAAAACTGTAGGTCACCGATCTAGCCTACGGAGAACAAGAAAAATGCTGACTATCTATTCAGACGACCACCATCTGCACCATGGCCGCTGCGAGTTGATAGACGGGCAATTGCTGCCTTGCTTCGAAATGCCCTCACGCGCGGACCACATTCTGCAACGGGTCAAAAACCGTGAGCTGGGCCCGGTGCAAGGCCCCCACGACTTTGGCCGCGACCCGATCCAGCGTATTCACAGCGAGGCCTACCTGGACTTTTTCCAGGGTGCCTGGGATCGCTGGCTCGAACACGGCAAAGACGGCGACTTGCTCCCGTACACATGGCCAGCCCGCACCCTGCGCGCCGTAGTCCCCACCAGCCTGCATGGCCAGTTGGGTTATTACAGCTTTGACGGTGGCGCGCCGATTACCGCGGGCACTTGGCAGGCGGCCTACAGCGCAGCGCAAGTTGCACTGACGGCGCAAGCGGCCATCCAGAACGGCGCCCACAGTGCATTCGCCCTGTGCCGCCCGCCTGGGCACCACGCCGCCAGTGACTTGATGGGCGGTTATTGCTACCTCAACAACGCAGCCATTGCCGCCCAGGCCTTCCTCGACCAGGGCCGCAGCAAAGTCGCCATCCTCGACGTGGACTACCACCACGGCAACGGCACCCAGTCGATCTTTTATGAACGCGATGACGTGCTGTTCACCTCGATTCACGGACACCCTGAAGCCGAGTTCCCGTTCTTTCTGGGCTATGCCGATGAGCTGGGCGAAGGCGCGGGGCAAGGCTTCAACTTTAACTACCCGCTGGAGGCTGGCTCAGGCTGGGATCGCTGGAGTACTGCACTGGAACAAGCCTGCAGCGAGATCGAGCACTACGAAGCTGATGTGGTGGTGGTATCGCTCGGTGTGGACACCTTCAAAAGCGACCCGATATCCCAGTTCAAACTCGACAGCCCGGACTACCTGCTCATGGGCGAACGCATTGCCCGCCTGGGCAAACCGACCTTGTTCGTGATGGAAGGCGGCTACGCGGTAGAAGAAATCGGCGTAAACGCGGTCAACGTGCTGGAAGGGTTTTTGAAGTTAGCTAAGGCGTAACGGCACAGCCCTTGTAGCCGCTGCCGAGGTACGAGGCTGCGATGCGGGCCGCAGGACCGCCTTTGGGGTCGCTGCGCAACCCATCGCAGCCTCGTAGCTCGTCAGCGGCTACAGGGTTTTCTTCCACGCCCTTTTCAACCGCATTAGCGCCGCTTTGATTTCCGCCTCCGGCACCGCCGCAAAGCCCAGCACCAGCCCCGCACGTTTATCCACAGGCTCGACCGAATCGTCCAGCCAATAACGGCTTAAACCGTTGATCTCAACCCCAACCTGCTCAGCCTGCGCCAACAAGGTGTGCTCACGCTCAACGCTTGAAACCTGCACGCTCATGTGCAAACCCGCCGCCACACTGGGCGCGGCGCCCAGCCCGGGGATATCAGTAGGCCAATCCGCCAGCAAGGCATTGCGTCGCGCCAGCGCAGCCCGGCGCATGCGCCTGATATGGCGCTGGAAATGCCCGGCGGCCATGAACTCCGCCATCACCACCTGCGTACTGACCTCTGAATGGCGCATATCCAGCGCCCGCCGTTGAGCAAAGGGCTCAACCAGCGCAGGCGGCAACACCACATACCCCAGACGCAGCGCCGGGAACGCCACCTTGCCGAACGTGCCCACGTAAATCACCCGGCCCTGACGATCCAGCGCCGCCAGCGGGGCCAAGGGCGCGCCGCTATAGCGGTATTCGCCGTCATAGTCGTCTTCGATGATCCAGCCCTGGGTGCGCTCGGCCCACGCCAGCAACTCCAGGCGCCGGGCCAAGCTCATGGTGACGCCGGTGGGGTACTGATGCGACGGGGTCACGTAAGCCAGCGTGCAATCGTTCAAACCCGCCAGCGCCGCGCAGTCCATGCCGTCGTGATCGACCGCAACACCCTGCACACGGGCCCCGGCAATCGCAAAAGCCTGCGCCCCCGCGCGGTACCCGGGGTTTTCCACAGCCACCCCACAGCCGGGCTCCACCAACAGCTGTGCACAAAGGCTAATTCCTTGCTGTGCGCCACTGGTGATCAAAATTTGCTCAGACGTGCAGGATAAACCCCTCGAAGTGCGCAAATAGACGGCAATCAGCTCTCGCAAGCGCTGTTCTCCAGCTGGATCGCCGTAACACAAATGCTGCATGTCCGGCTTGCGCCAAAAAGCCGCCTGGAGCTTGCTCCAGACCTCGAACGGGAACAAATCATAGGCCGGAACCCCCACCCGAAAAGCCCGTGGCGCCCCCTTCGCCGGCAACGGTAAAGGGTGCTTAATAACCCTCCCCAAGGCCGCGCTGTGGATAAGTTTACTGGATGTAATTACAGGTAAATCAACCGTTTTTGTGGATAAACCTGTGGGTAACCCTGTTGAAAAGCCTGTGGGTAACTTGGTGGACAACTTTTTAAGCGGTAAGGCTTTTTCGGGCAATTGCGCCACATAAGTACCGTCACCGACCCGCCCTTCGATAAACCCCTCGGCATAGAGCTGATCGTAGGCCCGCACCACGCTGTTGCGCGAAACCCCAAGCGCCGCCGCCAAATCACGACTGGCCGGCAACCGCGAACCGCTGTTGAGCCGCCCATCCAACACCCGCTGGCGCAAGGCCTGATACAGCTGGGCGCTCAAGCCCTTCTTCGGATCAAGCTCGATCCCGGTCGCATTGAACGCGATGGATAACGCTGAATCAGGCATGGATTGGACCTATAAAAATGACCATTAATGGCTCTTACAACGAACCATTAGCCTGCCTAGGATGCAGTCATTCGCCAAGGAATATTTCTATGTACGTACCCCGCGCCTTCGCTGAACACGACACCGCTGCCTTGCATCTACAGATGCAAGCCTCACCTCTGCCCGTGCTGATCACCCACGGCAGCCAAGGCCTGATCGCCAGCCATGTTCCGCTACTGCTCGATCCCGACGAAGGCCCTTACGGTACGCTGTACGGCCACCTGGCACGCGCCAATCCGCACTGGCAGGCATTGGCTGAAGGTGGCGAAGCGCTGGTGATTTTTGCTGGCGAACAGGCCTACATCAGCCCGTCCTTTTACCCCAGCAAAGCCGCACACGGTAAAGCGGTACCTACTTGGAACTACTTGGCCGTGCACGCCTATGGCCAGCCCGGCGTGTTCGACGATCACGACCGCTTGCTGGCATTGGTCAGCCGGCTGAGCAGCAAACATGAAGCCAATCGACCCGAGCCGTGGGCGGTCAGCGACGCCCCCAGCGATTACATCGACAACATGCTCAAGGCCATTGTCGGGTTCAGCGTGCCCATCTCCCGGCTGATCGGTAAACGCAAACTCAGCCAAAACCGCAGCACTGCTGACCAACTCGGTGTGCGCGACGGGTTATTGGCAAACCCCAATTCACACGACCACGCACTCGCTCACTTAATGGCCAAGGAATAGCAACATGACCCAGCACGTGCAGATCAAACCCGCCACCGCCGCCGATCACGACCAGTGGTTGCCGCTCTGGCAGGCGTACTTGACCTTCTACAATACCGAGTTGCCCGCTGAGGTCAGCGAGTCGACCTGGCAGCGTTTCCTCGACCCGGCTGAACCGACCCAACTGGCAATCGCTTGGCAAGGCGACAAAGCGGTGGGCATCGTGCAGTTCATTTACCACCGTTCCAACTGGAGCATCGGTAACTCCTGCTACCTGCAAGACCTGTTTGTCAGCCCTGAAATCCGTGGCACCGGTGCCGGTCGCCTGCTGATCGAACACGTCTACGCCACCGCCCGCGACAACCATTGCGCCAAAGTCCATT
The DNA here is from genome assembly GCF_009600325.1 of Pseudomonas sp. FSL R10-2189. Classification (NCBI taxonomy): domain Bacteria; kingdom Pseudomonadati; phylum Pseudomonadota; class Gammaproteobacteria; order Pseudomonadales; family Pseudomonadaceae; genus Pseudomonas; species Pseudomonas sp. FSL R10-2189. The sequence goes on along the minus strand of NZ_WIVZ01000016.1, from coordinate 75,802 downwards.
GGCTGACCCACGAAACCAACGCCACAGCGATCCAACTTTACGAACGGATTGCCGAGCGCCCTGGCTTTATCCAGTTTCGCAAAGCCTTGTCATAAATAAGGAACCCGCGATGCCTCAATCTCTAGAACACTGGCAACCCGCCAAGCGCCCACACAACCCCGTCATCCAAGGGCGTTACATTCGTCTGGAAAAGCTCGATCCACAGCGCCATGGCGATGATTTATGGCTAGCCTTGGAAGGGCCGGCCGGCGATCCCAAACTCTGGGACTACCTGGCCTACGGCCCATTCAAGGAGCGCGCGGCCTTTGACCAGTGGCTCAACAGCAATGCCGCCAGCCAAGACCCTTACTACTACACCGTCATCGACCAGGCCTCGGGACAGGCGCAGGGCATGCTCAGCCTAATGTCCATCGTGCCCGAGCACGGGCGCATCGAGATCGGCCACGTCACCTTCGGCGCGCCGATGCAGCGTTCGCCTAAAAGCACCGAAGCCGCTTACCTGCTGGCCAAAGAATCCTTCGCCCTGGGCAACCGCCGCCTGGAATGGAAGTGCAACAGCGAAAACGCCAGATCCAATCGTACTGCAGTACGATTAGGGTACACATACGAAGGCGTATTTCGACAACATATGGTAGCCAAAGGCAATAATCGTGATACCACGTGGTACAGCATTATTAGTACGGAATGGCCAGCTATAGCGACAGGCTTTGAAAAATGGCTGGCACTGGATAACCAACCAAAAAGCGGTCAAATCAAGACGCTTGAAGAATGCAGGGTGTTAACTGATTAATTTTTGATCAATACGCCCAACAAGGACTGTTGGGCGTTTTTGGGTTCAGAAGAGACTTAAAATTTTCTTGGCCACGCACCACACCCATTTGCAGACCGAATGGCCTAAAGATGGCATTCAAGGATTTGAGCGTGGGATTGCCCTCGTCGTGCTCAACCTGGATCAACGTACGAACCGAAATTCTGCACATCGCGGCGAACTGGGTTTGCTGTAGCGTCGTGACATCCACCCTCAAACGCTTCACCGCTTGGCCTAGCGTGATCTTGCCCTGCGCCAGATCGGCCTCAACGCTCTCGATCTTCAGTTGGCGCACATCAATGCTCAGGGTCATTTCAGCCCCCACTCTTGCTGAAGCACGTCCCGACTTTTTGATTCATCCTTACGCCCAACGTCACGCCCTGAAAGTGCAATACATTGCAGATAAACGAGGACTTATTAATAAAAATCTGCATTAACGTGCAGATACCATCTGCCAGATTTACCCCCACAGCAAAGCAGGCCTACTGTTTAATGCTTACCTCTGCGCTGAATATCGAGTGCTTAATGCGCTTACGATAAACAAATACTCTATATCAAGGATCACATACGTTACTTTCTGATTTCACATGAAATAGTCACTTCACCTTTAAGGACTACACAAATGAGAAATCAACGTCTTAAAAAAACTCTACTTTTTACGCTTTTCAACGGATGTGTTTTAAGCACAAGTGTCGTGCAGGCAAACTCTGTCAGCCTAAACGTTCAAAACTCAACCCCTGAAGTTTTGCAGCTTGTATCTAGTTCCCCTTCCGGAGTTTTTCCAGCCACTGTTGGGCCAGGGCAGTCGCTCCCGGTCTCATATGATTTTGGGGGAACCTCTTCAGAGATGAGCGCTACCTACAAGCGTGTAGGGACTGGGACTACCTGTAGGTTTTCGGCTTCCCACGTAGTGTATGTATCCGGCCCACGCTTTGCTAAAAGCGCTGTATCAACCGGCGCTACATCTGCGACATGTCTTACATTTCAATCCCCTACATGGAGAATCCCCTACAACTACACTGCAACTTTCGCCTTTTACTACTAACACTTCAGAGCATCAATAATCAGCATTACCTGAATAAATAAACGCAACCCGCCAGTTGCAGATTAATTATTAAAGTTATCTCAACAGACTGTCGATGTACTGCTCGACACAGGCATTTAATGACTTCTAAAGAAACCAGATCTGCAGACCTGAGTTGCCGAGGCTTGCCGATTCAGAGGAATTGTTATGACCGAAATTCGAGCAGATTTTCTGATGAACAATCGGGCTATTGCCCCAGGCGTGACGATTAAGTGGGTTGATAGCTCAACCGCCATGAGCCCACACGCTGCAGCAGCTAAAGCGATGCCTGCCGGTGCAAGCGTCAATGTGTCTTTGTCTGCTGCCGCCCTGGAGATAACAGCCTTGTTACGCCGCACTGCAACCAGTAATGCTTCGGCGGCGGAGGGCTTTGACCCTTTGATGGAAGACCTTCACCAGCAACTCTCCACCCACGGCAAAGAGGCGCAGGCGCTACAAGAGTTGCCTAAGGGGCAGACGCAGCAACGTATCGCTCTGTCTCTGCAGGCGAGCAACTATCTTCTGACATCGCTCTACGGCGGCGAAAAGCTGCACGACACCGTCGCCTCTAACAACCCATTCAGGGCACTGGACAGGCTTTCACTTTCAAATATTGCCTTTGATGCTTCAGGGTCATTTACCTCGATCGAACGTCAGGTCGCGTTTCTGGATTTGACAGCGCGCGATATTGATTTTCGCAACCAGACATTTGATCTACCTGACCCGCTAAACGGCACCGACTTCAAAGCGCCGTGGAACACTCTGACCAGCTACCTGAGGGATGCACAGATGGCATCTGGAATGAGCGAGGGTGAACGGACATGGCGTGGCTGGATGCCAGCCCATGAGCTGCATGCACACGCACAGTCAGTGCTGGATCGCCAAGGCATCGACAAGGTGGACTTTCCCGCTTACTCGAACCTAAAGAGCTCTGGCGATGCGGTGCTGACTGCGGTGATTGATAAAGAAGGCGTTAGCACCTGGATCAATATCCCCGTTGAGAAATTAATCGCCCAAGGGCTGCACCTTGGCCTGATCGAGTCTGCCGCCGATCAAACTCCCACAGATTGAAAAGGAAAAGTCGTACGAAATGCCTGATTTCACCCCTGCGTAGGAGCGAGCTTGCCTCGCGATCTTTTGATCTTAAAAAGATCGCGAGGCAAGCTCGCTCCTACAGGTCGGGGTCAAGTCTCGGGCAAAAAAAGGATCAATGGCGTACCAGGCTTCGATTTCGATCAGGATTTCGCCCGGATTGACGCGATCTTTTCAGGGATCGGTAGCAGCCATTCCTAAGGGACAGTTGCATCAAGTTCAAACCTTACGATCTGAATCTCTCCATTTAATTTAAATATTGAGATGTTAACAAACTTATAAATCGTATTATTAGTTTTTAATTTCACCTTATCTCCTGTAACCTCACGAACAGCGTTGCCACTCTTGGTAACGAGGAACGGCTCCATCTTTTTAGATTTCTCAAGGACCGCTTCGTCACTAGACTGAACCTCCATGAGGAAATACCTGTAAGTGTCCGCCACAGTGGCGCCTCCAGTGTCGTACAGCAATTCATAAACAGCTCCACCTCCGCTGACGTTAGTGGCTGATACCACCTTGCTAGGGTCTGGCCTGAATGGAGAAGATATAAAGATATAGAGTGCCTGTAACAGGCAAATAACCAAAAGCCCCCAGAACGCCCACTTAATAGCCCTTTGATTTTGCATAATCTATGCCCGCCTTAATCCACACTTGGTCAACCGGATCATCCCCATAAGGCGCGTCACCCCAAAAGTAACCAAATTTTTCTTCAGAAGTACCCGCCTTCATCTGCGCGGCTCCAGCGGCTCTCAATAGTACCGCCTCTGGAATTTCGGCCGCCGTACCAACTGCCCCATAATGAAAATTACCAAAACTTTCATATTGAGGCTGTCCATTTTTGTAATCCCACGGACCTCCGTTTCTAACTTTCATATAAAACCAAGAATAAAAATGCGCAGAGCCACGGGATGGATAAAACTGATCGTTCTCCAAAGCCTCCTGCATATTGCTATCTAAAGAGACTCCCGGTGGAGCACCAGGAAGTTTTCCTAATCGGACCAGCTCTTTCGCAGCCTCCACAGCCGCAGCATCAGCGACGGCCAACTGGAGAGATAGTGCCGCAGCCAGACTTACAAGCTGGTTAATTGCTTGCCTCAGCATGACCGCGTCTTTAGCCGCCACGTAGGAGGTTGCGTAACCATCCAGTTGCTCTCTGGCACGCTGAGGATAAAGACCGACAACAGATCCCATGCCTTTCATAGCAATTTGTGTTCGCTGCGACTGGGTGAGCGTCAGCGGATCGCTCCCGGAATAAATATGGGATGTAGCAATAAAAGCAGCTAAATTCTGCTCACTGACACTGACCAAGCCATCAACAATTTTTTATTATTCGCAATGTTTTCTCGAACGTCACTGTGGGAATAGCCAGACTTAGAAAGCTCTTGCTTCACAATAATATCTGTGAGGGCTGATGAGTCGGCATACAGACTATCGACATTATTTTGAGCTTGAGCGAGCGCAGGTATTATTTTCCCTCGCAGATGATGAACATTAAGATCTTTCATCATGCGCTTAAGATCGAAGTCAGACATATCGCCCCAATCTGCTTCAAATTGGGAGACCACTTTACGCCCAATGTAATCAATCGCACTGGCACTACCACTTGTGCTGTTAGTTGAACCAACTACGTAATTAATACCTATTATCTGGGGGTTCATAGGTATACCCCGATTGACTAAAATATTTTTCTCTTTTGGCACAGTTATTTCCTTTTACCTGACAAATATTTTTGAATTGCTTTACAATAAAAATTCAAACTGATAAAAACTGCTTAAACCATTTAATTTATTCGCCGTGACACGGACTAACTGTACGCGCAAAGAAAAGTTAAAACCCCATACATATGTATCTAAATTTAACCCAGGCAATCAGTTTTAAGACACGTATCAACTCTCAGATTAGGATAGATATCAGAAGCGAGCGTGTTTTTTTGCACATATTTCGTACAAGAAAACTCTGTCAGAGCAAATGTTCAAAACTCACACCCCGAGGATTTTCGGTTTGTATCTTGTCCACGCCTTGTTAAAAATGCTAAATCAACGGGCGCTATATCATCGGCATGTAGTACATATCAATGTCCTACATGGATAATCTCCTACAACTAGACGGTAACTTTCGACTTTAACTATTAAGAATCTTGAATATTAATAATCAGCACTGCATAAACATAATCAACCAAGGGCTGTACCTTGGCCTGATCGAGTCTGCCGCCGACCAATCGTTTTAAACGCGCCTGCCGTCACCAGGCGCGCACAGCATTAATGCGTATTCAAACCGTCCAGCGATTTGTCTACGTATGCCCGGGCCAGATCGACCAGATGCAATACCGACAACACCAGATCACGCTGAGCGCCGCTCAAACTATTGCCCACCTCACCTGCCGAAGCACTCGCGCAGCGCAACAACCCTGAAGTTTCGACCAGAGCCGACTCCAAGCTAACGCTGTCACAGATGACAAAGCTTGAAGTTTTGCTGGGTTGAGGCACAGGTGGTTTGAGCAGATAGTGATTTAAGGCGCGATCAGCGGCGGCTTGATCCAATAACGGGTCTGTACTCAGCCCCGTCTCGAGAGGAGTTGCAGGCGGGTCGGGAACTATTTTTTTCATGACGATGACTCCTAGTGGGTTTAAGGAGCTGTCACTGATCGCTACTAAACGATGGGGTGGCAGCCGCACGCAGGTTAGTAGACCGGCACACTAGGAGACCCGGCGCGCCACAAGGGCGCCCTGCGCACGGCCACCATAAAGCTGAGGCCGAAAAAAGGCGCCTCGCAGAGGTGGCGCATTGCGCCTAGTGAGAACCGGGCTACTAAACCCAATCGCTGATTAGCAGCGACGAGGCGAGACTAGACCCCGATTTTGGCTGGCGCAAGCGATGCGAATTTTCTCGGAAGTTTCTGTGGATTGAAAGGGAAACGTCGTACGAAATGCCTGATTTCACCCCCGCGTAAGAGCGGGGTCAAATCTCGGGAAAAAAAAAGGGGAGCACATGCTCCCCCGAGGTTTAAACCGTTTGTATCAATGGCGTATCAGGCTTCGATTTCGATCAGGATTTCGCCCGGGTTGACGCGGTCGCCTTTGATGACGTGGATGGTGACGATTTTGCCGGCGATGGAGGCCTGCACTTCGGTTTCCATTTTCATGGCTTCGGTGATGAGCACCGATTGGCCCGCCTTGACGGTGTCGCCCACGCTGACCAGCACGTCGACGATGTTGCCCGGCATGGCGGTGCTGACGTGGCCCGGCTCGCTGGCTTGTTTGCGCTTGCTGGAGGCGCCGCCGACGAATTCGTTGAGCGGCTCGAACACCACTTCTTCCGGCATGCCGTCGATGGACAGGTAGAAGTGGCGCTTGCCTTCGGCCTTGACGCCTACACCGGTGATGTCGACGCGGTAGCTTTCGCCGTGGACGTCGATCACGAATTCGGTCGGCACGCCTTCGCCGCCCGCTTTGCTCACGCCACCCGCTTCAGGAATCGGCAGCAGCACTTCTGGAGCCAGTGTGCCCGCAGCACGCTCTTCGAGGAATTTGCGGCCGATGTCCGGGAACATGGCGAAGGTCAGCACGTCTTCTTCAGACTTGGCCAGCGCGCCAATTTCGCCGCGCAATTTGGCCATTTCTGGCTTGAGCAGGTCAGCCGGGCGCACGTCGATCAGTTCTTCGTTGCCAATGGCCTGACGACGGAGTTTTTCGTTCACCACGCCCGGCGCTTTGCCGTAGCCACCTTGCAGGTAGAGCTTCACTTCGTTGGTGATGGTCTTGTAGCGCTCGCCTGCCAGGACGTTGAAGAACGCCTGGGTGCCCACGATTTGCGAGGTTGGGGTCACCAGCGGCGGGAAGCCCAGGTCTTCACGCACACGCGGGATCTCGGCCAGCACTTCGCTCATGCGGTTCAGCGCGCCCTGCTCTTTGAGCTGGTTGGCGAGGTTGGAGATCATCCCGCCCGGCACTTGGTTGACTTGTACTCGGGTGTCGACGGCGGTGAATTCGCTTTCAAACTGGTGGTACTTCTTACGCACGGCGTAGAAGTACAGGCCGATTTCCTGCAACAACGCCAGGTCGAGGCCGGTGTCGTATTCGCTGCCTTTAAGGGCCGCGACCATCGACTCGGTGCCCGGGTGGCTGGTGCCCCAAGCAAAGCTGGAGATCGCGGTGTCGATGTGCTCGGCGCCGTTTTCAACCGCTTTGAGCTGGCACATGGCAGCCAGGCCGGCGGTGTCATGGGAGTGGATAAAGATCGGCAGGCCGATTTCAGCCTTCAGCGCTTTGACCAGGTCGCCAGTGGCGAACGGTGTCAGCAGGCCCGCCATGTCTTTGATTGCGATCGAGTCGCAGCCCATGGCTTCCATCTGCTTGGCCTGCGCCACGAACGCCTCGATGGTGTGCACCGGGCTGGTGGTGTAGGCGATGGTGCCTTGTGCGTGCTTGCCAGCGGCTTTGACCGCTTCGATGGCCACACGCAGGTTACGCACGTCGTTCATGGCGTCGAAGATACGGAACACGTCGATACCGTTAACCGCCGCCTTGGCGACGAAGGCTTTAACCACGTCGTCGCTGTAGTGGCGATAGCCCAATAGGTTTTGGCCGCGCAGGAGCATTTGCAGGCGGGTGTTGGGCAATGCCGCACGCAGTTGGCGCAGGCGCTCCCACGGGTCTTCTTTCAGGAAGCGCACACAGGCGTCAAACGTCGCGCCGCCCCACACTTCCAACGACCAGTAGCCGACTTTGTCGAGCTTGTCGCAGATCGGCAGCATGTCTTCGGTGCGCATGCGGGTGGCCAGCAAGGACTGGTGGGCGTCACGCAGGATGGTGTCGGTTACGAAAATTTTCTTGGACATTGTTTTATTCCTCACAGGCCCGCGTGGGCGGCGATGGCGGCGGCGATGGCCAGGGCCAGCTCTTCGGGTTTGCGCTTGATCGAGTAGTTGGTCAGTTCTGGATGGCTTTCTACGAAGCTGGTGTTGAACTGGCCGCTACGAAATTCCGGGTTACGCAGGATTTCCTGGTAATACGCGGCGGTGGTTTTGACCCCTTGCAGACGCATGTCATCCAGGGCGCGCAAACCACGGTCCATCGCTTCTTCCCATGTCAGTGCCCACACCACCAGTTTCAGACACATGGAGTCGTAATACGGTGGGATGGTGTAGCCGGTGTAGATCGCTGTGTCGGTCCGCACGCCAGGCCCGCCGGGCGCGTAGTAACGGGTGATCTTGCCGAAGCTGGGCAGGAAGTTGTTTTTCGGGTCTTCAGCGTTGATCCGAAATTGCAGGGCATAGCCACGGTGCTGAATGTCTTCTTGCTTGATCGACAGCGGCAGGCCAGAGGCGATGCGGATTTGCTCGCGAACAATGTCGATGCCGGTGATTTCTTCGGTGATGGTGTGTTCCACCTGCACCCGGGTGTTCATCTCCATGAAGTACACCTCGCCTTCGGCGAGCAGGAACTCCACAGTACCGGCGTTTTCGTAGCCCACGGCCTTGGCTGCGCGCACGGACAGGTCGCCGATGTAGGCGCGTTGTTCCGGGGTCAGTTGAGGGCTTGGGGCAATTTCGATGAGCTTTTGGTTACGACGCTGGATCGAGCAGTCGCGCTCAAACAAGTGCACGACGTTGCCGAAGCTGTCACCGAGGATCTGCGCCTCGATGTGCTTGGGGTTAACGATACATTTTTCGAGGAAGACTTCAGCCGAGCCAAACGCTTTGGTGGCTTCGGATATCACACGCGGGAACGCTTGCTCCAGCTCTTCGCGGCTGTTGCAGCGACGAATACCACGACCGCCACCGCCTGAGGTGGCTTTGAGCATGACCGGGTAACCGATACGGTCGCCTTCGATCAACGCTTCGTGGATGTCGGCAACGTTGCCTTCGGTGCCCGGCGTTACCGGCACACCGGCCTTGATCATGCTGCGGCGGGCTTCGGTCTTGTCGCCCATGCGGCGAATGACTTCGGCGGCCGGGCCGATGAACTTGATGCCGCGTTCGGCACAGATATCCGCCAGCTCGGCATTCTCTGACAAAAAGCCATAACCGGGATGCAACGCATCGCAGCCGGTTTCAACGGCCAGGTTCACCAGCTTGCGCGGGTTCAAGTAACCGGCCAGCGGGTCTTCGCCAATGCTGTGTGCTTCGTCCGCACGCTTGACGTGCAAAGCGTGGCGATCAGCCTCGGAATAAACCGCTACGGAGCGTATGCCCATCTCTGCGCAGGCACGCACGATACGGACGGCAATTTCTCCGCGGTTGGCGATCAGGATCTTTTTTATCACTTGGATTTTTCCCTAAAGCCCATGGAACAAACGACCTGCTAGACCAGGTCCGCACGTGTCCAAATGTGTCTGAACCGTTGCGTTGTCACACTAGTCCTACGCATGAATAAACAAAAATCAATAATTCTTGGGTCTGCCATAAGCAAAGACTTATAGTCAGGCCACTCACTTGCTTTAAGAAAAATTAATAAAATGCGTAAGTCATTGATGCGTATAACTTTTCGTCAACTTCAGGTGTTCAATGAGGTGTGCGATTTGCGCTCTTACAGCCGTGCAGCAGAAGAAATGTCGCTGACGCAACCCGCCGTAAGTCTACAAATTCGTCAGTTGGAAGAGCTGATTGGCCAGCCTTTGTTCGATTATGTGGGCAAAAAGCTCTACCTCACTGAAGCGGCTGAAGCGCTTAAGCTGGCCAGCCGGGATATTTTCGGGCGTCTCGAAAACCTCGATATGCAGCTGTCGGACATGCTGGGCTCGTTGCAAGGCCAACTGAAACTGGCCATCGAATCGAGCGCTAAATATTTCGTGCCGCATTTATTTGCCGCCTTCAAGCGCCAGCACCCAGAGGTCAATTTGCAGCTCACGGTGGTCAATCGGGCACAAGCCGTGCGCAGGCTTTCGGATAACCGCGATGACCTGGTGATCATGTCGATGGTGCCGCTGGACATGGGCCTGGAGTTTCTACCGTTCCTGAATAACCCCATCGTCGCCGTCGCTCCGGCCGGGCATCCGCTGTGTGATCGCGGTTCGCTGCGTTTGCAAGACCTTGAACCGTATACCTTGCTGATGCGCGAGCAAGGTTCGGGTACGCGCATGGCGTGTGAGGAGTACTTCAAGGAAAAGCGCGTGCACTTCAATCAAACCCTGGAAGTGTCATCGAACGAGTCGCAACGTGAGTGCGCAGTAGCCGGGTTAGGCGTGGCGCTGTTAACGCGCCACGCCGTCAGCCTGGAGCTGGCGACCGGCCTGCTGCATGAGCTGCCGGTCGAAGAATTGCCGCTGTATCGCAGTTGGTGCCTGGTGCAGGCCAAAGCCAAGCGCCTGTCACCGGTGGCGCATGCGTTCCTGGAATTTATTCGCAGTGAACGCCAACAAATCAGCGCGCTGGTTGAGCGGTTCGACGGCCACTTGCCGACGGGGTCTGCCAGTAATTGATTGCAGCGATATCAGGGTAATCGGCTGTTTCCAGGCGCAGCTGACGCTGGTCCGTAAGGTCTTCAATCGCACGACGAAAGGCCATGCGACGCTGGTCTTCTTGTTGACGGCGGGTTTTGACGGCGCTGTTGCGTTCTTCGTAAGGCTGGGCCATTTCGAGTCTCCCAAGGCGTGTACGGGAGTTTCACGATGGACTTTGTTTGTGACGACTTTGCGAACGTGCAGTGACAGGGGGATGAAACTGTGGGAGCGGGCTTGCTCGCGATTCAGACAACACGGTTTACCTGAATGATCGCAGCGATTCCATCGCGAGCAAGCCCGCTCCCACCGTGGATCTTCAACGCTCTTAATCTTCGTGGCTTTTCAGCGATTTTGGCGACAGGCGCAGGCTGCGAAGGCTGCGTTTAACGCTTTTAAGGTGGTTGACCAGGCTCGGGCCGCGGGCCATGGCAACGCCCATCGCCAACACGTCAATCACCACCAGATGGGCGATACGCGAGGTCAGCGGGGTATAGATTTCGGTGTCTTCGTGCACGTCGATCGCCAGGTTCACCGTCGCCAGTTCAGCCAATGGCGTTTGGCTTGGGCACAGGGTAATCAGCGTCGCGCCACTTTCACGCACCAGGTTGGCGGTGATCAGCAAGTCTTTGGAACGCCCGGACTGCGAGATGCAAATGGCCACGTCTGTCGGCTTTAGGGTTACCGCCGACATCGCCTGCATGTGCGGGTCGGAATACGCCGCCGCCGTCAGCAACAACCGGAAAAACTTATGCTGCGCATCCGCCGCCACAGCGCCCGATGCACCAAAGCCATAAAACTCCACCCGTTGCGCTTGCGACATGGCGGTCACGGCCTGCTGCAACGCCACCGGGTCGAGCTTCTCGCGCACGTCCATCAAGGTGTGCAGCGTGGTGTCGAAGATTTTCAGGCTGTAATCGGCAACCGAATCGTCTTCATGAATCGCAAACTGACCAAAACTGGCACCCGCTGCCAGGCTTTGCGCCAGCTTGAGTTTTAGGTCCTGAAACCCCGAACAGCCGATCGCCCGGCAAAAGCGCACGATGGTGGGTTCGCTGATACCCACGCTGTGAGCAAGGTCGGCCATGGAACTGTGCATTACAGCCGCAGGATCAAGCAGCACGTGATCGGCGACCTTGAGTTCCGATTTACGTAACAAGTGGCGTGACTGGGCGATATGTTGCAGCAGGTTCAAAAGGCAGGACTCGGTCTGGAAGCGGCGGGCGCCGGGGATGTAGCAATCTTGTAGTTATACTACAAGAATTCGTTTTTTGCCCAACCAATACGTCGTAGTCTCGCAAGCCTTATCGGTAAAATGCCGTGTTTTCCGGGCATGTAGCCTTTCTCACCACTACCTAATGGCGACACCGGCCCGCAATAAATCGGCCATGGCCTGAGCGTTGGTCGGACTGCTGATCAAGTAACCCTGCACTTCGTCGCACTGATGCTCCTTGAGAAACGCCAGTTGCACTTCGTTTTCAACGCCCTCGGCCACCACTTTCAACTCCAGGCTGTGGGCCATGGCAATGATCGCCTTGGTGATGGCATCGTCCTCAACACAGGTGCCCACGCCACGGATAAACGTCTGGTCAATTTTTACGTAGTCCACGGCAAAGCGCTTGAGGTAGCTGAGCGATGAGTAGCCAGTGCCGAAGTCATCAATGGCCAGTTTCACGCCCAATTCATGCAATTGCTGGAAGGTGGCGATCACGTAGTCGACATTTTCTAGCAACTGGCTTTCGGTGATCTCAAGCTCCAGGCAGTGCGGCGCCAGCCCGGTATCTTCCAGCACCTGGCGCACCAGGCTAACCAGGTTGCCCTGGCGCAATTGATGGCCCGACAGGTTCACCGACACCCGTATTGGCGCCAGCCCCGCCTCTTGCCATTGCGCGGCCTGACGACAGGCCTCACGCAGCACAAATTCACCGATCAGCACGATAAGGCCAGTTTCTTCAGCCAGCGCGATAAAGTCGCTCGGCGACACACTGCCCAACTCGGGGTGATCCCAACGCACCAAGGCTTCAGCGGAATCCAGACGGCCGTTTTTGAGGCAAAGCTTGGGCTGATAAAAAACGCTGAGTTTGCGTTCGCCAATGGCTTTGCGCAGTTGATTTTCCAACTGCAAACGCTCAAGAGTGCCGTGTTGCAAGCTGTGACTGAAAAACTGAAACGTCCCGCCGCCCAAGTGTTTGGCCTGTTGCATGGCTTTGTTGGCCTGACTGACCAACTGGGCGATGTCTCGAGCGCCATCGGGCAACAGGCTGATCCCCATTGATGCGCTCACCACCAACTCGTGGCCGTCGACCACTATTGGCCGGCTCAGCTTGCCCATTAGCCGCGTGGCAACCCGCGCCAGACTGGTCAGGCTGCCGTAGGCATCGAACAGCACAGCGAACTCATCGCTGGAGAGGCGCGAAATAGTGTCGGCTTCGGGCAATGCCTTGGTCAGGCGCTCTGCAATTTTTTGCAGCACTTGGTCCGCCAGCTCCGGCCCGAGGCTGTCATTGAGCAACTTGAAGCGATCCAGGTCGATGTGCAGCAATGCCAGGTTTCTTGACGTGCCTTGGCGGACGCGCTGATTGGCCTCTTCCAGACGCTCTTTAAATAGCAGCCGATTGGCCAGCCCGGTCAGTTCATCAAAATGCGTCAGGTGACGCACCCGCGCCTCAACGATACGCCGCGCCGACAGGTCGGTAATAAAGGCCACGATATGGCTAACCTGCGCGGCATCGTCACGCACCACCTTGAGTTGCAACCATTGCGGGTAGAGTTCGCCGTTCTTGCGGGTTTCTACCAGTTCACCCAGCCAACTGTCGTGCTCTGCCAGCGAGGCCTGAATGATCGGAAAATGCCGCCGCGCATCACGGCTGCAGGCCAGCTCATCGACCCGGCGACCCACCAGCTCTTCCACGGCATACCCGCTGATCCGGCTGAACGCCTGGTTGACCGTGAGCATTTTGTAGGTGGGATCAAGAATCACAATGCCTTCGCTGGCGGCCTCGAACACCGTCGACGCCAGCCGACGCTGCTCGACCTCGCGGGCAAGTTCAGCGTTGAGCTGCTCACTGCGAAAATTGGCGTCCTGCAGTTCTTCGAACACGCTTTTGAATTTTTTATTACGTACTTTGCGACGCTGATTAATCAGATCGATTCGCCAGACGAATGCACCCAGCAGAGCCAGAAAAAGCCCGAATCCTAAGCCGGAATAAATCCCCAGGGAGGTAAAACTCTGATTCATCGGCAACGTTCTTATTCAAGGGAGATGAGCCAAAAAGTCGCCCGAGCATACACAAGCAGTGCCCACGACCACACGATGAGACGTCAAAAAATAGACGACATTATTGCAGTTAACCAAACCAATGACGTAACGGCCTGTAGACACTCTTTTTTGACGTTTGGCACAACGCCACGACAGACGGCCCAACAGAACTGGATTGGTGTTTGCCCGGTTTGCCCCGGCACCCTAGAATGCGTCGATGCGCGAAGATCTCTCTCTCTTATTAAATTCCCTCAACGATGCCCAACGTCAGGCCGTCACGGCCAGTATTGGGCGTCAGTTGGTCCTGGCCGGCGCAGGTTCCGGCAAAACCCGTGTGCTGGTGCACCGTATCGCCTGGTTGATCCAGGTCGAAAACGCATCCCCGCACTCCGTGTTGTCGGTGACCTTCACCAACAAGGCCGCTGCCGAGATGCGTCATCGTATCGAGCAGCTTATGGGAATCAACCCGGCCGGCATGTGGGTGGGCACCTTCCACGGCCTGGCACACCGCCTGCTGCGGGCTCACTGGCAAGAAGCCGGTTTGAGCCAGACCTTCCAGATTCTCGACAGCGATGACCAGCAACGCCTGGTCAAGCGGGTGATTCGTGATTTGGGGCTCGATGAGCAGCGCTGGCCGGTGCGTCAGGCCCAATGGTTTATCAACGGCCAGAAAGATGAAGGTCTGCGCCCACAGCACATTCAAGCCAGCGGCGATTTGTTCCTGGGCACCATGCGCAGCATTTATGAAGCCTACGAGGCCGCCTGCCAGCGTGCAGGCGTGATCGACTTCTCTGAGCTGCTGTTGCGTGCCCTCGATCTGTGGCGCGACCATCCGGGCTTGCTGGAACATTACCAAAAACGCTTCCGGCACATCCTGGTCGACGAATTCCAGGACACCAACGCCGTGCAATACGCCTGGCTGCGTTTGCTCGCCAAAGGTGGCGACAGCTTGATGGTGGTGGGCGATGACGATCAGTCAATTTACGGCTGGCGCGGCGCCAAGATCGAAAACATTTACCAGTACTCGACCGACTTCCCGGACGCCGAAACCATTCGTCTGGAGCAAAACTATCGCTCCACGGCCGGCATCCTCAAAGCCGCTAATGCCCTGATTGCCAACAACAGCGGGCGCATGGGCAAAGAGCTGTGGACCGACGGCGGTGATGGCGAAGCGATCAATTTGTACGCGGCCTTCAACGAGCATGATGAAGCCCGCTATGTGGTCGAAACCATCCAGAGCGCGTTGAACACCGGTTTGGCCCGCAACGACATCGCTATTTTGTACCGCTCCAACGCCCAGTCGCGGGTGCTGGAAGAAGCCTTGCTGCGCGAGCGTATCCCGTACCGTATTTATGGCGGCCAGCGCTTCTTTGAACGCGCTGAAATCAAAAACGCCATGGCTTATATGCGCTTGCTCGAAGGCCGCGGCAACGATGCGGCACTGGAGCGGGTGATCAACGTTCCGGCGCGGGGCATCGGTGAAAAAACCGTCGAGGCCATCCGCGAGCACGCCCGTCACAGCGATGTGTCAATGTGGGAAGCCATGCGCCAGCTGATCGCCAATAAAGCCTTGCCGGGCCGTGCCTCTGGCGCCATCGCAGGCTTTATCGAGCTGATTGAGAACCTCGCCGCCAAAGTCATGGACATGCCGCTGCACCTGATGACCCAGACCGTGATCGAGCAAAGTGGGCTGATTGCCTACCACGAGGCGGAGAAAGGTGAAAAAGGCCAGGCCCGGGTAGAAAACCTTGAGGAACTGGTGAGCGCGGCGCGCAACTTCGAAAGCAATGAAGAAGACGAAGAGCTGTCGCCTCTGGCCGCCTTCCTCGGTCATGCCTCGCTGGAAGCCGGTGATACCCAGGCTGAAGAGCACGAAGACGGTATCCAGCTGATGACGCTGCACAGCGCCAAAGGCCTGGAGTTCCCGTACGTGTTTCTGGTGGGCATGGAAGAAGGACTGTTCCCGCACAAGATGAGCCTGGAAGAGCCTGGCCGCCTTGAAGAGGAACGTCGCCTGGCCTACGTGGGCATCACCCGGGCGATGCACAACCTGGTCATGACCTATGCAGAAACCCGACGCCTCTATGGCGCCGAAACCTACAACAAGGTTTCGCGCTTCGTGCGTGAAGTACCAAAAGGTCTGATCCAGGAAGTTCGTCTGTCCAACAGTGTTAGTCGCCCTTTCGGCGGCCAGAAACAAAGCGCCAGCACGCTGTTCGGCGGTTCGGAGATTCCCGAAACCGAATTCAAACTGGGCCAGTTGGTTAAGCACGCCGTGTTTGGTGAAGGCGTGATCCTTAATTTTGAAGGCGCCGGCGCACAGGCACGGGTGCAGGTGAACTTCCCCGACGGCAGCAAGTGGCTGATGATGGGCTACGCCAAGCTCGAGGCCGTCTGACAAGA
The DNA here is from genome assembly GCF_009600325.1 of Pseudomonas sp. FSL R10-2189. Lineage (NCBI taxonomy): Bacteria > Pseudomonadati > Pseudomonadota > Gammaproteobacteria > Pseudomonadales > Pseudomonadaceae > Pseudomonas > Pseudomonas sp. FSL R10-2189. The sequence continues at coordinate 59,740 of NZ_WIVZ01000016.1, read as the reverse complement.
ACTGACTGCCATTCAACGGTAAGGTAGGCAATATGGGCTCAGGTTTTTTCTCTTCCTGGACATTCTGGGCCTTGTTGTCAGCCACGTTTGCGGCGCTGACGGCAATTTTTGCCAAAATCGGCATCGAGAATGTCAATTCGGACTTCGCCACCTTGCTGCGCACCCTTGTGGTGCTGGTGAGTCTGGCCCTGATTCTGTACGCCACCGGGCAATATCAGCCCCTGGGATCGATCTCACCACGCAGTTACCTGTTTTTACTGCTCTCTGGCCTGGCCACCGGTGCGTCGTGGATCTGCTACTTTCGCGCCCTTAAACTGGGCCCTGCTTCTTTGGTCGCACCGGTGGACAAGCTCAGCGTGGTACTGGTGGCGATCATTGGTGTAGTGCTACTGGGTGAAAGACTCGACCTGCGCCAATGGGGGGGTATCGGCTTGATTACCGCAGGTGTGGTGATGCTGGTGCTCAAGCGTTAGGCCCGACATTACAGCCTGCGGCAACAGCCAAAAAAGACTCTGGCTGGCCCTGCGATCTTGTATTTTTCACAGAAGCCACAAGATACAGAGAACCTTCCTACACCCAATCAGGCAAAAGCCCGAAACATTTCACTGCTAGCCAGTCACACCTCACCTGTGCAACATGGCGCGCGTGTCATCCACAAATGGGAACTCCCTTTATGAAACGTTTTCTTAGCATCGCCATGGCGTTGTGCATCGGTTTAACGATGAGCCTCGACGCGAACGCCAAACGCTTCGGCGGCGGCAAAAGCGCCGGTTCAGCGCCAAGCCATCAAACTCGCCAAGCGGCTCCAGCCGCAGCAGCTCCTGCTGCCGCAGGCGCTGCGGGCGCCGCTGCCAAAGCCGGCGGTGCTTCGCGCTGGCTCGGCCCCCTGGCTGGCCTCGCGGCTGGCGGCCTGCTGGCCTCCATGTTCATGGGTGGCGGCTTCCAGGGCATGCAGTTCTTCGACATCCTGATCATGGCGGTCATCGCCTTTGTGATCTTCCGCTTCATTGCCGCGCGTCGACGCAAGCAACAAGCTGACATGGCGCCAGCTGGCCATGCACCGATGCAGCGCGAAGTGTTCGAGCAAAAGCCAGCCTTGAACTCGATCTTCGGCGGTTCGGCTGCTCCTGCCGCAGCCCGTCCGGTGATCAACGCACCGGCCTGGTTCAACGAACAAAGCTTCCTGGAAGCTGCGCGTAACCATTTCCAATCCCTGCAACAGCACTGGGATGCCAACGAAATGGACAAAATCGCCGAGTTCGTGACCCCGCAAATGCTTGAGTTCCTCAAGCGCGAGCGTGCGGAGCTGGGCGACGGCTTCCAGTCGACCTACATCGACGATCTGCAGGTTCAACTTGAAGGTGTGGATGATCGCGCCGACAAGACGATCGCCACCCTGACCTTCAGCGGCGTATCCAAGAACTCGCGTTTCGACCAAGGCGAAGCGTTCAGCGAAAGCTGGAACATGGAACGCCCACAAGGCGAGAACCAGCCTTGGCTGGTTGCCGGTATCCGCCAGAACGGCTGATCCCTCAGGTATTACATGCTGTAACCAAAGCCCCGGACTTGTCCGGGGCTTTGCATTTCACGATTGCACTTATAACGAGCTACTGTATAAAGCCCGTCATATAAACCGCGCCATACAGAGCATGAGGATTGAGGTCGTGGAAGAAATTATCGAACAATTACGTGAAGCCAACGAACCGGTACCTGTTCCTTTGGAACTGCCTGACGAGGACCTGCTGGTCGAAATCGAAGAACAATTGTTCATCGATATTCCTTTTGTCTTCCGGGAGTTTTTGCTGACTGTCAGCGACGTTGTCTATGGCAGCCTGGAGCCGGTCACCGTGACCGACCCTCAGTCCCACACCTACTTGCCGGATGTGGCAGCGAACGCCTGGGATGCCGGCGTTGATCGCAGCCTGATCCCCATCTGCCAGGACGGTGACGACTTCTACTGCGTCGAAGAAGACGGCACCGTGGTGCTGTGGTCCGCAGAAGAAGAGCTGGTCACCGAAGAAACCTGGGAGTCGGTTTGGCACTGGGCCCGCGACGTCTGGCTGGAAAGCTGATAAACACCCTGCAGGAGCGAGCTTGCCTCACGATCTTTTAAACGATCAAAAGATCGCGAGACAAGCGCGCTCCTACACAGTTTTCAGTGGCTGCCTTCCTTGTGGTTATCCAGCGTCTCCAGCAGCGCCACCTGCATACGCGTGTGAATACGCACAAACCAGCGCCACAACACCGCCGCAACGCCCGCTGCCACCACGGCAATCACGATCAGCAGTTCGTTGGTCGGCAAGATGCTCGCCGATAAGGCTGACAGCAGCAGAAAAATCACCAGCAACGACAGAATCGGGATCACTTCAGCGATCACCCGACGCACACGCTGTGTGTGCCGCCCGGCCATTTCCGGTTTAACCCCCATCTCGGCCAGCAACATCGACAGCGCTTTGAGCTTGCGATACGCCGCGATCAAAAACGGCAGCGACAGGAGCAAGGCAAGGCCCCAGATCATGCCTTTTTGCCAGCTCGGCTCCAGGATCCAGCCCTGTAGGTAACGCGCGATCCGCGGGGCGAAAAAGCCGCCGGCAAAGAAAATAGCGATCACCAGGGCCAAATTGACACCCACCTGCAGCAAGATCTTGCGGATCATCGCCGCGAGCAAAGCCCCCTCGCCTTGCGGCTGAATGCTGCGCAACCATTCGCCATACAGCCCAAACACCCGCGACACACGCCCCGGCACCACGTGCGACAGCTTGAGCGAGAGCGGATCTGCGGCGCGAATCAGATAAGGCGTCATCAAGGTGGTCAGCACCGATACGGCGACCGCTACGGGATACAGGAAGCTGCTGGTGACCTGTAAGGTCATGCCTAGCGCCGCAATGATGAATGAGAATTCGCCAATCTGTGAAAGACCCATCCCGACACGCAGTGAGGTGCGTCCGTCATTACCGGCGATAAAGGCGCCCAGCCCGCACGAAAGCATCTTGCCCAGTACCACCGCGACGGTGATCACCACGATTGGCAGTGCGTACTCCATCAAAATGACAGGGTCGAGCATCAGCCCGATGGCGACAAAAAAGATCGCGCTGAACAGATCACGTACTGGCTCGATCAAGCGTTCGATTTTCAGCAACTGGCGCGATTCGGCCATGATCGCGCCGATCAGGAAGGCGCCCAGCACCATGCTGTATTCCAGCCGGACCACCAGCAGGCAGAAGCCAAAACACAGGCCCAACACGGTGATCAGGAGCATTTCGTTGCTTTCAAAACGGGCCACATAGGCCAGCACGCGCGGCACCAGCAAGATGCCGATGACCAGCGCGACGATCATGAACAGCGACAATTTGCCGACCGTCGAAAAGACTTCTTCCGGGCTCACACTGCCGCTCACGGCGATGCTCGAGAGCAAGGCTATGATCCCGATGCCCAAGATGTCTTCCACGATCAGCACGCCAAAAATCAGCTGCGCGAAGCGCTCGTTTTTCATCTTCAGGTCGTTAAGCGCTTTCACGATGATGGTGGTCGAGGAAATCGCCAGGATCGCGCCCAGGAACAGCGAATCCATGGTGTTCCAGTCGAACCAGCGGCCAATTTCGTAGCCGATCCAGATCATCAGCGTAATTTCCATAAACGCTGCGATAAACGCGGTGGCCCCGACCTTGAACAGTTTGCGCAGGCTAAATTCCAGCCCCAGGCAAAACATCAAAAAGATCACCCCGAGTTCGGCCAGGGTCTTGATGGTTTCTTCATCGTGAATCAGGCCAAAAGGCGGGGTGTGCGGACCGATAATAAAACCTGCCACGATGTAACCCAGCACCACCGGCTGCTTGAACCGGTGGAACAGAATAGTCACCACGCCTGCGACCAGCATGATGACTGCCAAATCCTGGATAAAGCTGATGGCATGCATGGCGTGACGCTCCTTTATAATTTTTACCCGGCAACAAAACGACAGACCCAGCTTGATACGCTGCGCATCTCAATTGTTTTAAGTGTAGGAATTGTCCGAACGAAGGACATTTGCACGCTAACAGCGCGACTTCTGGCTGAAAGGCGGTGCAATATATGGAAACAGATACAACAGAGCGTGACGACAGCCAAAGCGACAGCGTCCCGTTATTAACTGTTTCAAAAAATCACAAAGCGTCCGCAGAGATGCCCACTTCACTGCTGCAACACAACCGCGAGCCTGCTGCTATGGAACCCGGAAACTCCCAATTGTCGATGACGGTCTTGATGACCCCGGACATGGCCAACTTCTCTGGCAATGTTCACGGCGGAACCCTGCTCAAGTACCTCGACGAAGTCGCTTACGCCTGCGCGAGCCGCTACGCAGGGCGTTATGTGGTCACCTTGTCGGTGGACCAGGTTATTTTCCGTGAGCCGATTCATGTCGGCGAGCTGGTGACCTTCCTGGCGTCGGTCAACTACACCGGCAACACCTCGATGGAAGTCGGGATCAAAGTGGTCACCGAAAATATTCGTGAACGTTCAGTGCGCCACACCAACAGCTGCTTCTTCACCATGGTGGCGGTTGATGACGACCGTAAACCGGCGGCTGTACCACCTTTGCAGCCACTGAACAGCGAAGATAAACGCCGCTTTATCCAGGGCAAGCAACGTCGCCAGATCCGTCAGGAACTGGAGCAACGCTATCGCGAATTGAAAGACGAAACGCTGTAAGCCACACCGACCAACCTCTGTAGGAGCGAGCTTGTCTCGCGATCTTTTAAACGATCAAAAAGATCGCGAGACAAGCTCGCTCCTACAGGGCATTGGCTAAAGTGGCAGCTTACAAACTGATCGGCACCGCCTCAAACCGCACACGCGGATGGGCAATGCGGTCTTGGGCACGCACCAGTTGCAACTCATAGCTGCTACAGGCCTGGGTTTCGAGCAGCACTTCATGCACCGCTGCCGCCGCGAACTCAAAGGCCGCCACCAGGCTGTCACCCAGCAGCACGCGCGCCAGGAACAACCCGGACGTCAGATCGCCCACACCCACTGGCTGACGCGGGAAGGCCAACAGCGGGCGGCGCAGATGCCAACTGCCCTCGGCAGTCACCAGCAGCATCTCAAAGCTTTCTGCAGGCTTGCCGGGATACGACAAATGCTTCACCAACACCGCTTTTGGCCCACGCGCCAACAGGCTGCGCGCCATCGCCAGACAATCGAAGAGTGATTGCGGCGCACGGCCACAAAAGCTGTCCAGTTCCAACTGATTAGGGCACAAGAAGTCAGCGACGGCGGCCGCTTCGTCGAGCAGAAAATCACTCACCTCCTGCGGCACGATGCAGCCCTTCTCCGGGTGCCCCATCACCGGGTCGCACAGATACAGCGCATGCGGGTTGGTGGCCTTGATACGGGCCACACCGCGCAGAATCGCCCGCCCTTGCGCGGCGCTGCCCAAGTAGCCCGACAGCACGGCATCACAGTTGCCCAGCTCGCCAATCGCGGCAATGCCATCAACCAGTGCAGGAATTTGTTCTGGGGCCAACACTTCGCCCGCCCACTGACCATACTGAGTGTGGTTAGAGAACTGCACCGTGTTCAGAGGCCAGACATTCACGCCAACACGCTGCATAGGAAACACAGCTGCGCTGTTGCCGGCATGGCCGAAAACCACGTGGGATTGGATGGCGAGTAAGTGAGGTGTACGTTTCATGCCGGATTCCAGACTGCTAGTGGATTCAAGCCACGCAGTATGCGACTAAACATGACCTGTACGACAGGCTGAAGACACAGTTAAGCTGAACCCAATCTGTTGGAGCGCATTGAATGCTGACCCTGGGAAATATGTTTGTGCTGATGCTGCTGGCAACGGGCGCTGCCTGGCTGTGGCACAACCACGGCCTGCGTGAGCGTGCGCTCGAACGGGTCAAACAGCATTGTCGAAAACTCGATATCGAGTTGCTCGATGACAACGTGGCGCTGAAAAAAATTGGCTTTATCGCTGATGCCAATGGGCAAAAGCGCTTGGCCCGTGTGTATAACTTCGAATTTACAGTCACCGGCGATCAGCGCCATACCGGGACCATCACTCAGTTCGGCGCCCACAGCGCCAAAATTGATCTGCCGCCCTACCCGGTCAGGGCCGAGGAAGAACCTGAGCCAGCGGTCGTGCACAGCGCTCAGGTGATTGAACTCAGCCAATGGCGCCAGGAACACAGCAAGACCCGGCACTGAGCCGCCTCTATAACGCCCACACCTGTCTGCGCTTGCCTCGCGATCTTCTGGTTGTCCAGAAAATCGCGAGTTAAGTACGCCTGTGGATAACTCCGCTGAAACCCTTGATTTAGACGCCTCGCGCAGATTTTTAAGCGTCAGAACGGCTGCACACAGTTTAAATTGTAAGACAATTTTACCAGCACAAAATCCCCGTAAACACTGGGTTTCAGGCCCTTCTTGGCTCAGCCCCCTTCCTTCATCAGGCAACTTTGCAGCCCGGCGCGGAGCACCTCCAGGTCTTGCGGCTGCTCAAAGATCAGTTCAAGGCGTGAATCCTGGCGCCACTCGCTGGGCTTCCACGATTGCAGCGAGTTATCCACAGAATTACTTGAAAACCAGCCCTCCGAAGCCCTGACAACCAGCTTGGCGCGCCGCCAATCGAGGCTTTTCAACCACTGCTGCAAGCGACTCACATCAAATTGCCGCGAGGCATGCCAGCGCCACCCCACACTCCAGCCTTCAGGTTGAAGCTGAGCCTGCAGAATAGGGATTCCGGGGTCAGTAAAAACACTGCCAATCTGAATAATATCCTTATAAATCAATAACTTATCCACAGGATGAATATCTTTCATGTCGGCTACAGACAGCGATTTTAAAGGGATTCGGCCATTCTCTACCCATAAAATCGGGCACTTTGGCAGGCCGTATGCAATCTGCTCACGTTGCTCTTTTTGCACACTATGAGATTTATTCATGACCAATAAACCGGCACTTTTCAGGGCTGTTTGCTGGGTTTCGGGGAGCGTTTTTCCCTGAGCCATCGCCTGTGCATCGAGCACCATCACGCACGGCTGCAACGCCAACACGCCCAACCAGGGCGCTTCACTGAGCTGTTTTAAAATTTGCGCGGGATGCCCCAACCCCGACGGCTCGATAAACAAGCGATCAGGGCGGGCCTTGCGCAAGAGACGGCTCAAACCGATTTGAAACGGCGCACCGTTGACGCAACACACACAACCACCGGCCACTTCGGCAATGGCTATGGCGTCGCTTCCAGCGCCCATAAGGGCCGCATCCAGGCCGATTTGGCCGAACTCATTGACCAGTACAGCCCAGCGCTCGTCGGCGGGCTTTTGCGTCATCAGGTGTTGAATCAGGCTGGTTTTGCCGGCGCCCAACGGCCCGGCAATTACGTGGGTAGGAATGTTCTGCAACATCATCGCCAGCTTCTGTTTTGATCGAAAGCAGCAATATGCCTCAGGCCAGCCAATCCAGGGTCAAAATCAGTCGCCGTTCACCCTCTGCCAGGGCCGGCGAACGATGAATCAACCCCGCGCCCTCGTTACCCTGCCATTTTTCGCCCTTGAGCAACGCCACAGCACCGGTGTTCACCTGCTCAATGCGCGATGGCTCGGCGGGTTCTGCCTGGGCCTGACCGAGATGACGACGGTTCATCACGCCTTCCTGCAACCACTGGCTCCCAAGCCCTGCGTACGTGGTAATAAGCCTGACAGGCACATGGTCGACGTGAAACCGTGGACACATGGCCTTATCCAGGGCCCTGAGACGCAGGCCCACGCGTTTTGCGCCTAATAAACAGGCGTAGGCACTGACCAGCCAGGAAATATCAGCAATGAAGCCCTCATAGCCGTCCAGATCGTTAAACCGGGAGGCCAGGCCCTTGAGGTTGGGCTGGGCATTTTCATCGGCCATCTCAAGCACCAAGGCATCCGCCAGCGGCTCACCGAGCGAGAGCAACAGTTCTGCAAAATGGCTGATGTGCACCGGTAATTGGCGCTGCCAAACAGCCAGATTGACCTCATCGTCGAGGATCCGCGTCATGGTTTCAGGCGTTTGCCCACTGACATGTCCGACCAACGGCCGAATCAGTCGTACAACGTTACTCATGCCGCCACCTCTTCATACCAGTCGCCGAACGGATCATTCAGTTGTTGCCAGCCCTCTACGCCGAGGGCCATTTCCTGGTCCGTGAGCAGGCAGGCATCCAGCTCGGCCGAAAGCAGGGCAAAGTTGATGTGCTGACCGATAAACACCAGTTCCTGACGGCAATCGGCAGTCTCCGGCAGCCATTTTTTAAGAATTTCGGCCTTGGTTTCTGCGTCTTGCGGCCATTGCTCACGGGGCACAAATCGCCACCAACGCCCGGCAAATCCGTAGCGCATCAGACCTCCGGCCTGCGACCAACTGCCCGCTTCCTGATACTTGCTGGCCAGCCAGAAAAAGCCCTTGGAACGCAGCAATTTGCCGTTGGTCCAGGGGCGGTCAATAAAGTTGAAAAAACGCTCGGGATGAAACGGACGGCGCGCGCGATAAGCCGTAGAAGCAATGCCGTATTCCTCGGTTTCAGGCACATGCTCACCGCGTAGTTCTTGCAGCCAACCCGGTGCTTGAGCCGCGCGCTCAAAGTCAAAACGACCGGTATCGAGGATTTTTTTCAGCGGGATTTCGCCCATCACCATCGGGATGATTTCGGCGTGTGCATTCAAACGCTCAAGAATGGCGATTAATTCCTGGCGCTCAACACTGCTGATCAGGTCAATTTTGCTGATCAAAATCACATCAGCGAACTCGATTTGCTCAATCAGCAGGTCAGTGATCGAGCGCTCATCGTCCTCGCCCAAGGTCTCGCCACGGGACGCCAGGCTTTCTGCGGCTTGATAGTCATGCAGAAAATTCAGGCCATCGACCACCGTCACCATGGTATCCAGGCGGGCGATATCAGCCAGGCTTTGGCCCGACTCATCGCGGAAGGTAAAGGTTTCAGCCACTGGCAACGGTTCTGAAATGCCTGTGGATTCGATCAATAAATAGTCAAAGCGGCCGTCATTGGCCAACTTGCTGACCTCTTCCAGCAGGTCTTCACGCAAGGTGCAGCAGATGCAGCCGTTGCTCATTTCAACCAATTTTTCTTCGGCTCGGTTCAGGCTGACGTCTCGCTGAACCTCGCCACCATCAATGTTGATTTCACTCATGTCATTGACGATGACCGCCACGCGCAAATCTTCGCGGTTTCGCAAAATGTAATTCAACAGGGTGCTTTTTCCTGCACCGAGAAAACCAGACAACACGGTCACTGGTAGACGTTTACGCATGGGACTTCCTCATCAGGGTTGGCAGGTCAAAGCGCCCGCTTGACGACTGACCCTATTCGGGCCTGCCGATAATGATACATTATAACAATACAAAGCATAAGAATTGTTATCTTGTAACATTAAGCCAACCTCTCGATGGAAGACCTTTATGAATGCTTTAACCCTTCCCGACATTGCTTCACAAAACGCCCGACAAATTGTTCCACTCGACTGGGTCGGGATGTGTGGCATTGCCTTGCCGATTGTTATTGAAGGTCAGCGGCTCACGGCAACAGCCGACGCCGGCGTGAGTCTGGACGATGGCGAGGCGCGTGGTATTCATATGTCACGACTTTATTTAGCGCTCGAAATGCTCGAGTCGCAGGACCTGAACCCGCTACTTTTGAAAAAAGTTTTGCAGCAATTTCTCGACAGTCACGATGATTTATCGATCTGTGCCTACCTGCGAATCCACACCCAGATGCTATTGAAACGTCCGGCGTTGGTCAGCCCATTGAGTGGCTGGAAGACCTACCCGGTGAGCATCGATGCGTCTCTGAAAAACGGAATGTTCCACGTGGAACTAAAAATTGAAGTGAACTACTCATCGACTTGCCCCTGCTCGGCGGCCCTGGCTCGCCAACTTATTCAGCAGCAATTCGTGAATGACTTCGCCAATAAGCCGTTAGAACACGCCGATGTTTTAGCTTGGCTAGGCAGTTCGCAGGGCATTGTGGCGACGCCTCACAGCCAAAGAAGCACAGCAATTTTGCAAACCCAGCTCAGCAACGATCAGCGAGCGCTGCCGATTGAAGTGATCATTAATCAGGCCGAAGCGGCGTTGGGCACCGCCGTACAAACCGCTGTGAAACGTGCTGACGAACAAGCCTTCGCCTTGGCCAACGGGCAGAACTTGATGTTTTGTGAGGACGCGGCGCGGCGATTGAATGTGGCACTAAAGGCAGTGCCAGGGGTGCAGGGTTTTAATCTGAAGGTGGTTCACGCTGAGAGTCTGCACAGCCATGACGCTGTGGCAGAGAGTCGCTGGAACTGGAAAGCGCGTTAAACCAATGGAAGAGCCGCGCCGCGTGGAACACGTTGCGCGGCCCTTCTGAATTATGTGCGGGGTTTAACGGCGCCGCAGTTTTGCCCCAGCCACACAGCACGCGTGTCCATGCTGCCTTTTTGCGCAACGCCCGTTGCATTGAATGAGCCGATCACCGCGGTGGTGAACTCACGGTCACTGGCAAATGTGGCGACTCCAGCCCCCTGAGCATTTGGGCAACTAAAGCGAAACTTCCACTGATTTCCACTACGCTCAGTGATCTGCTGATTGCACCCGGACTTGGGATCGGCCAGCGGAATATCATCCGACTGCACCTGTTCGGGTGTCAGGCATACACGGATACCTTTACCGCCCAGGGTGACGCCTTGGCTTTCCAGCTGAGCTTTCATCTCTGGGGTCATCATGTTCTGAAACTGTCCTAACATTACCTGCAGGTCTGGCAACTGTTGGCCGTCTACCTGCATATTGCTCGAGGTCACTTCCCAGAGGCCCGGCTGCAGCATTTGCGCTTGGGCCACAGGGATCGAAAAACCACACGCTAGTAACACCCCTAGCAGACGAACATTCATTAAGTCACTCCTATGGAATTGTCAGCGTTAGACGCCGAATGATCGCGAGTGTTGCACTAGAACCGAAATAGCACATTCGCATCAGAACACGGTCTGTTGTACTTAGCGTTGGACATTGAGGAGTAAGGATACGCATGGATTTTTTAGGCCCGCACGTCATTGGATACCTGATTTTACTGCTCCACAGTTTAGGCTTGATTGCCGCCGTGCACGCAGTGTTAACCGTCAGAACAGCACAAGGCGCCATTGCCTGGGCCATGTCATTGTTCTTTATTCCGTACGTGACGCTCATCCCGTATCTGATCTTTGGCCGCAGCACCTTTGACGATTACATCAAAGCGCGCCGCGAAGCCAACCAAGAAATGCGTGAGGCCATCAGTGACTTGAACTGGCGCCCCTGGGTTGAAGAAGCTCTCACCGCTCGAAACTCCAAAGCCTATGGCTCGTTGCGCGCCATGCCTCGATTGGGGCGGATGCCGTGCCTGGCGAATAACAGCGTGCGGTTGCTGATCAATGGCACCGCCACTTTTGACGCGATCTTCAAAGCCATTCGCGCCGCTGAAAAAGTCGTGCTGGTGCAGTTCTTCATCATTCACGACGACGACCTTGGCAAAAAACTCCAGGCGCTCTTACTGGAAAAAGCTGCCGAAGGCGTCGCGGTGTATGTGCTGTACGACAGCATCGGCAGCCACGCCTTGCCCAAAAGTTACGGCGAAACACTGCGTGCCGGTGGAGTGCAAACCTACGCCTTTGCCACACGCGGCAGCTGGATCAGCCGCTTCCAGATCAACTTCCGCAACCACCGCAAAGTGGTGGTCGTAGACGGCCTGTTGGGTTTTGTTGGCGGGCACAACGTCGGCGATGAATACCTCGGCGCCAAGCCTCCGCTCTCGCCATGGCGAGACACCCACGTCGAAGTTAGCGGCCCGGTGGTTGCCTGCTTGCAGGAATCTTTTGCTGAAGACTGGTTCTGGGCATCGCGGCAATTGCCGCCGTTGATCCTGCCCAAGAGTTACCCTGAGACGGGGGTGCTCTGCCAATTCATGGCCAGCGGCCCGGCTGATCCTTACGAAACCTGCTCGCTGTTTTTCGTCGAAGCCATCCATGCCGCCAATGAACGGGTGTGGATCACCAGCCCCTACTTTGTGCCCGACGAAGCGGTGTTCTCCGCCTTGCGCCTCGCGGTGTTACGCGGCGTAGATGTGCGCATCCTGATACCGTCGCGCCCCGACCATAAAATCGTCTTCGCCGCGTCCAGCCTGTATGCCTTCGAAGCGGTTCGCGCAGGGGTGCGGGTGTTCCGTTACCAGCCCGGTTTTATCCATCAGAAGGCCGTATTGGTAGACAACGAGATCAGCGCAATTGGCAGCGCCAACATGGACAACCGCTCGTTCCGTCTTAACTTCGAAGTGATGCTGCTCACGGTAGACCAGGCGTTCGCCGCCGATGTGGAACACATGCTCATGGACGACTTCGCGTTGAGCCGCGAAATCACCAGTGAAGACATCAAGTCGACTCACCGCCTGCAGCAACTGGGCATGCGAGTGGCGCGTCTGGTTTCACCGGTTTTATAAATCCACGTAAGACATGTCTGAACCTGCGATCGGCCATGTCTGAAAAGCCTCCCGCGTTGAGACAGTCTCTTAGCCTCTCCTTAAGCTGCGTAGCTCGGTGCAATGCCGAGCTACTCACTATAAGGATCAACACGCATGAAATTTTCGCTGATGGGTTTGCTGTTCAGCATCACTTCGCTGGCCCAGGCTGAAACCACCCCGCCGCCCGTCGTCCCCGCCATTACCGTCGAGTTCGGCAAGCCAACGTACATTCATCGATTGCACTACAAGAAGATGTACAGCGAAAAACCGTTTGAAGAAGCCATCCTGTACTACTACGACAATGGCTTGTACAAGATCATTTCCCCAGGCGAAAACCACTACGGCGCCTATGTAGTTGAAGGGGCGTTTACCGATGAGGAATACAAGATCAGCTACATCTCCTTGCCCTCAGCTGACTGGGGAGGAAACGTAGCGCGTCATGATCTTGTGTTTAAAAAGAAGGGGCTGACCTTCGAACAGAAGGCCGTGGCACAGGTGGATCAAAACATCCCACTGCAACATGGGCTTTACCTTCAGGAAATAAACCCTGAAGTAAGCCCCGTTGCAATTACGTGGGATTCACACGGTCAGCGATAAATATCGGCGCGTGTCGGTGGCAATTCAATGGAGCCATCGGCATGCGGTTTGGTTGCCAGAATCTGGTCGATGTTGATCCAGCCATGGGCAAACGCGTACGCACAACCCGCCAGGTACAGGCGCCAGATACGCAGGGTTTTCTCCGGGACCATTTTCGCCGCAGTCTCCAGATTGTTTTCCAGACGCTGACTCCAGTGATCCAGCGTGCGCGCGTAATGCAGACGCAAGCTTTCGACGTCGACCACTTCCAGACCGGCTTCGCTAATCTCGGCGGTGATCATCGACAGGTGCGGCAACTCACCGTTCGGGAACACATAGCGGTCGATAAAATCACCGGCCCCGCGACCTACCGGGCGGCCATCAGTGTGCTTGGCGGTAATGCCGTGGTTCATCACCAGGCCGCCTTCACGCACTGCATTGAAAAGGATGTTGCAGTACTCATTGAGGTTGGCGTGACCCACGTGCTCAAACATGCCCACGCTGACGATTTTGTCGAAGCGGCCGTCTTGCGGCAGATCGCGGTAGTCGAGCAGTTGCAGGTCGACCTTGTCTTGCAGGCCTTCAGCTTTGACGCGTTCACGGCCCAGCGCCAGTTGCTCTTTGCTCAGGGTAATGCCAAAGACTTTGACCCCGTACTCGCGTGCGGCAAAACGCGCCAACCCGCCCCAGCCACAACCAACGTCGAGCAGATACTCACCCGGTTTCAGGCGCAGCTTACGGCACAGCAGGCGAAACTTGGCTTGCTGAGCTTCATCAAGGGTTTCTTCACCGGTCTCGAAATAGCCACACGAATAGGCCATGTCGCGGTCAAGCCACAGCTGATAAAACTCATTGGACAGGTCGTAGTGGTAAGAGATGGAAGCGGCGTCGATTTCTTTGTCGTGGTGAATACGCGTAGGTCGAGTGTCCTCTTCCTCCACCAGCGCCTGGCTCAACTCATCACACACACGAATCACTTCTTTGACGGAGCCTTCCAGCTCAAGCTTCCCCTCAACAAAAGCGGTGCCCAGCAGGTCAAGGCTGGGGTGGGTAAACTCGGCAACCAGTTGCGGGTCTTTGACCACAATCGTGACACTAGGCTCTGGCCCTAGATCGAACTGGTTTCCATCCCAAAGTTTAAGGCGTAATGGAAGATGAAGTTTCTGTAAAGCCGGTGGCAGTTGCGCGAGCATCAGTAAGTCCTCCTTCAATTCAGACATCGAAACTATAGGGTAGTCGATTAACCGAAACTGTCAGCTCAGTGAGCTGACAGCCAGAAGCCAGAGCGTGCGTGATGCGTTTTCAGACCCTTACTGCGGCGTTTCTGACGCCACCAACGGCTCATGAAAACGAAGCAAACGTCCAGCATTCCCCAACACCAATAACGTACTCAAGTTGTGCAGCAGCGCGGCAATCATGGCGCCAGCCGCCCCCAACCAACCAAACGCAGCGGCGGCAACAATCGCCAATGTCCAGCCCAGCCCGATGACCACATTGACCTGCAAGGTGTGGCGGCATTCACGACTCAGTCGCACACACGTCCCCAAACGCCGCAAGTCACTGCCGATCAACACGATGTCGGATGACGCCAGGGCAATGTCCGCACCGCCCGCCCCCATCGCCACACCCACCACGCCGGCTTTAAGTGCCAGCGAATCGTTGATCCCGTCACCGACCACCATGGGTCTGAAGCCACTGTCGATTTCGCCCAATACACGTTTCAATTTATCTTCGGGCAAGGCTTGGGCTTGAACTTCACTGATGCCCACCGCCTGCGCCAAATGGTCCGCCACACTTTGCCGGTCACCCGTCAGCAAGACCTGGCGCCCCAGCCCCAGCTCACGCAAATCGCGCAACGCCTGTTGGGCTTCGGGCTTAACGCTGTCTGCCAACAATAACCAGCCAAGAAACTGTGTGTCCAATGAAAGACCTGCAATAGGGCCATCATGGTCCGGCACCGGGGTTGTGGTAATAGTCAATTGGTCGAATAACTCCGGCCGCCCCAACGCCGCTTCGCCCTGCTCGGTTCTGGCCACGACGCCCAAACCCTGGCGCTCGCGCACATCCTCCAGCGTCAGCAATTGGTCATGGCTGACCAGCCCGGCCAACGCCCGACTCACCGGGTGGCTGCTGGCAGCGCCCAAACTGGCGGCCAGTTGCAGCAACGGCTGATGCTCCGTGAGCGGTGTTTCGATGGCTTGCAGGCGCAACGTGCCGTAGGTCAGGGTGCCGGTTTTATCCACTACCAGGGAGGTTAAATCCGCCAGTTCTTCAAGGAACGCCGAGCTGCGAATCAAGATCCCGTGACGCGCTGCCACGGCGATCCCGGCAATCGCGGTGGCCGGTGCCGACAACACCAACGCACACGGGCACGCCGCCACCAACACCGCGAGCATGGCTTGGGCATCGTTGGTGATAAACCAGGTCACGGCGGCGATCATCAACACCAGCACCATGTAGCCGCCCGCATAGCGTTCGAGCAAACGGGTGATCGGCGGTTTGGCGCGCTCAGCGTTTTGCATCAGGGCAATGACTTTGCCCAGTGTCGACTCTTCACCGGTGCGTGTCACTTCAACACGCAGCAGGCCGTCCAGGTTGATCGCGCCACCGTAAATGGGCATGCCTACGCTGACTTCCAGCGGCACCGACTCCCCGGTGATCGACGCCGTGTCGAGGCTGGCCTGGCCCGACAACACCACACCATCGGCCGGTACACGATCCCCGGCGCGTACTTCAACCTGGTCCCCGGTCTTGAGGGTGCTGTTGTCGACCTCCAGCAAACGGCCGTCGGCCTGAAATAACCGCGCCTGGCTGCGGGTCAGTTTGCCCAGCGCATGAATGGCTTCTTGCGAACCGATCACGCTGCGCTCTTCCAGCACGTGGCCAAAAATCATGATGATCGGCAACAGTGCAGCGGTGAGTAAATCGCCGGTGGCCCACGCGCCCAGCATCGCCAGGGCAATCAGTTGATCGGTGATGCCGTGCAGGCTCGGATAACGCAGGCTGTACCACGCCGAACGCATCACCGGCACCGCCACCAACAACGAGGCAAACCCCAATAACAACTGGCTGGTGCCCACTTGCAGGGGCATGAACCAGCGCCACACCAGCCCCAAGGCCAGCAACCCCAGCGCCAGCATCGCCAGCGTCAGTTGCCGCGCAGCGCTGCGTTGCTCGGCGCTGCTCAGCATGCTGACCACGGGTTGCGTTGCAGACGTACTCATTGTTCGGCTCCCTGAATAATCAGACGGGAATCATCTTTAGGATCAACGGTGGTGACAGAGCCCGCCTGCCCGAGAATTTTTGGCACCCGCTCGCGGTATAAACGCAGCAACAAACCAGGGTCATTACCGGCCTGTTGTACCTTGGCCAAATTGACGATGGCCGCCGTGTTCGATTGCGCCAAGGCCAATCGTTCACTGGCTTGGGCATGGGCTTGCTCAACCGTGCGGTCGGCTTCCTGGGTGGCGTTTTGGGTCGTTTTAGCGGCATCGTTGCGCGCGTTGGCCACGGCTTTGTCGGCTTGCTGGCTGGCCGTCAGCACCGCGTTAAACGCGTTGACGGCCGGGCCCGGCAAACTCGATTGCACATCGACCCGCACCACCTCCAGACCAATGCCCTGCCCCGTTGCCGTGAGCGCCGCCAGTTGCTGATTGATGCCTTGCACCAAATCACCGCGCAAACGCTCACGGCGTTCCGCCGACTGTTTATCGCTGCCGAGCAGCTCCGGGCGCGCCACTAAAATAGT
This sequence comes from Pseudomonas sp. FSL R10-2189, assembly GCF_009600325.1. NCBI lineage: Bacteria > Pseudomonadati > Pseudomonadota > Gammaproteobacteria > Pseudomonadales > Pseudomonadaceae > Pseudomonas > Pseudomonas sp. FSL R10-2189. The sequence goes on along the minus strand of NZ_WIVZ01000016.1, from coordinate 42,920 downwards.
GTCCAGATCCCGTGCGGCGGTCAGCGCCACTGCGCTGCGGGTGACCACACGATCCAGCGCTGGCAACACATGCTCCGCTTGCAGCACGTAGGCATAAGGATCGGTGACGTTGTAAAACACCCGCACATCCAGTTGCACAACGCCCGCATCACCGGTCAGCAAATACCCGGAACCGGCCAGTGCATCGTTAATGGGCGTGGCAAAAGTGGCCACTCTATCCGCCTGCAGGGCGCTGTCCGAACGCAGCAGGTTTTCGATCCGGCGCTCACTCACGCGGTCGGCGGCAGGCACAATCACCACTTGTTCAAAAGGCCGCGGCCAGGCCAGGAGCAAGCCGGCATTCTGGATGCGGTCCAGCGCGCCAAAGCGCAGCACCACTGCACGGTTCTGCGGATCGATCTGCCGCACATTCGACACACCCCACGCCACGGCGGCGAACACCGTCACGGCATACAAGCCCAAAAACGCTAAACGCCCCGCTTGTTGCCACGGGCTGCTGACACGTGGCGTGTCTTCAGATGAGCCACTCATGGATGCGACCCAGCCTTGTTATCCATCGACGGCGGGCCGTCGACCAAGACCCGGAACGGCGCCGCGTCGGTGCGCAAAATCACTTTAGTGCCGGGGTTAACCATGGTCCCCAGCGTGTCGAGCGAGCGCAGCATGTTGTACAGCTCTGGCGAACTGGCGTACGCCTGACCATAAATTTTCGCCGCCTCGACCCGCGACTGCGCTTCGATGTCCGCTGCTTTCACACTGGCATCGGCTTGCAGAATGCGCGCATCGCGCTCGGCCGCCGAACGGATTTGCGCCGCTTCACGCTTGCCCACCGCAGTGCGTTCAGTGGCGATGGTTTCACGCTCGGCGCGCATGCGGTCGACCGTGGCGGTGAGCGTGACCGACGGCAACGTCAGCCGCTCAACCCCCACTTGCAGCACACGCACGCCATAGGTGCTGAGCAATTGCTGTTCGATTTGCTGGCGCAGTTGCGCTTCGAAATCGGCAATTTTGACTTGGCTGGCATCGGTGTTGACCAAGCTGGACAGGTCAAAACTGGCGGCAGTGGTTTCCAGCGCCGAGCCGACAAAAGTACGAATTTGCCGGGCAGCTTCATCGGGCTGATTCTGCACCGCGCGCATAAAACGCTGCACGTTTTCGGCATCGCCCTGCACCTGCCAGGCCACGTAGGCCTGCACAATAATGCGCAGGCCGTCGCGGGTGCCAACGTCTTGCAGACCGCTGGAGGTGGTGCGCAAACGCAGGTCTACCGGCACGCTGACTTCAAACGGTGCGGGCCAGCGCCAGCTCAACCCAGGCTCCAGCAGCACCCGCGCCGGGTTACCGAAACGAGTAATAACTGTGGCTTCGCCGGAACGCACCTGCACCAGGCTGGCGGCTGCCACGGCAAATAAAACCAGCAAGGCGGCCCAGCCCATGCGCCGCCATGGGAACGGGCTCGGCTCATGTTCATCACCATGATGGTGGTGGTGATGATGGCCGTGATGCGCGTGGCCGTGGTGGTGGCCGCCGTGCGCGTGATGATCGTGTGAGTGGCTCAAAACAAAGCTCCTTACTGAACAGCTTTACGCGGCGCGACAGGATCGGCCGGCAGCGTGAAAGAACGCAGATCGAGGGTCGGCGCGTTGCCGTTGCCCCCAAGGCGGTGGTCGAGAATCAAAAGTTTGGCGTTGTTCATGCCTTGGCTGAGCTGGCTCAAATACTGCTCAAGAACAAAGGCGTGACCGGCTTCGCGGTAGGCTTTTTGTTCGGCGCCAAAACGCAGGTCCGAGGTCTGCGCCGTCGCGTTCACTTCACGCGCCGAGGCATTGGCTTGGTCCAGCGCCATGCTGGCCTGCAATTGCGCAACGTTGGCTTGCTCGCTGGCCGCGCCACGCTCGCGGGCAATCAAGGCCTGGGCGCTGATTTGTGCAGCCTGAACGGCGTGATACGCGTTGGCCGCCCCGGCAGGCGGATGGATAGCCTCAACCACCGTGGCCAGAATCTCGACGCCGCTGCCCAACGAATCCAGATCGGCCTGCACCGCGTGGCCAATGTCATTGGCCAACTCGGTACGTTGTTCGCCGAGCAAATCATCGAGGGTGCGCGAGGCAAAGTCGTGTACCAGGATGCGACTCGCGGTACTGCGAATCAGCGTCGGCACATCGGCACTGTGGTACGTCGCGGCAATCGCGGCTTGATCGCTCAAGCCAATGCGGTACACAAAACGCACGTCCATGTTCACGATCTGAAAGCCCTGCTTGTCACCGCCACCACTGGCAATGACCTGGGATTTGTCGTTCACATGCGTCGCGTCCCACAAGCGGTTGGCCGTCAACGGTGGCAGGCCGTCAGCCGACGCCAGCACGGGATCCGCCGCCGACTCGGTGCTGGTCGCCAGTTCATGCACCACCCCGTTTTCGACCATCAACACCCGGCCCAATGGCCAAGGCAGCCCTGCGTGCAAACCCGGCCCGAATACTTCAACCGGCTTACCAAAACGTTCATAAATGCCGCGCCCTTGCAGCGGGACTTCATTCACACCGCTGAGTATCCAGCCCACCGCGACGATCACCGCCAGCACCGGCAGGAACGCTTTGCGCATGTAGCTGAACGCCCAGATTTGCCGCAGGTCGATGCCAAACCGGTTATGCAATTCGTGCTGCAGCGCCAGCAGCGGTTGCGGTGGCCAGCGCAGCATCCCGGCAATAAAACTCTGCGCAATCATGCGCGGTTCAAGCCGGTCGCGGCGTGGACTGAAAATCGCCGCCACGGCCCGAAGGATTAACTCAATCGCCACCGCCGCGGGCAGCACGCCCAGCAATACCGCAAGGCGAGCGGGCCATTCGGCCTCGGCGCTGCTGAACAGCAGACATAACGCACTGAGCAAAAAAGTGAGGATCGGCACACGCACCAGCGGCGCCAGTAAGCGGGCTTCCGGCCAGCGTGCTTCGGGTTGCTGCGCCAGGTAGCGTTCGAACACCAGCAATACAAATGCCAGCAACACCGCCACCCCGGCGGCCACTCGCCCGCTGGTGCCTAAATCGGCACCGGCCAGCGACGCGTCCCAACTGTGCTGTACACACCACACGGCCAAGCCACCGACGCCCGCCAACCAAAAGACTGGCGCACCGATCGAGGCCAAAAACCGATGCGACCCGCGACTCAACCGTTGGCAAAAACGCTCGTAGGCACTGAGCGGCTCGGCGGGCTGTTCTTCGATCAATTCAGGTGCAGGATTGAGCGCTGCCTTGCGCCAGTCCGCCACCCAAAACGCCGATTGCGCCCCTGCCGCCACCACTAACAACGCGGCGACGTTGTTATTGAGCAGCGCAGGCCACAACGAACTCGGGGCAAACAGACCAATAAAAAAACCGACCGTCCAGAGCATGATTGCCAGGGCGGCCAGTCCAACGCCTAACTGAAAAAGTTGACGCGCCTGAACGGTGGCACTTTGAAAACGAGACAAAGACTCAAGGCCACCCTCCTCGGCATCTAAATCGACACGCATGGAAGCTCCACTGTTTGATGAATATAGTTACGATATAACAAACAGTGTGAAACTTCTGCGGGCGGCCAGCGATCTTCATCTTGGCGCGGAGCCGGAGATAAACAGTCCCAAACGTGGGCCGTATTTAAAGCGGCTAAACCGGTAAATGATTGAGCGGCAGGACAGCAGGCGCCTTGACCGTCTGAATTGCAAAGTTACTGCGAATATCACTGACACCCGGCAACTTGAGCAGCACGCCGGTTAAAAATCGCTCGTACCCGCGTAAATCTGGCACTACAACCTGCAGTAAAAAATCAGATTCTCCTGACACTAAAAAAGCCGAAATCACTTCTGGCAATGCCGTTACAGCGACACGAAACGCCTCCGCCTCATCTTCGTGATGGCGCTCAACCTTGATCCCGATAAACACCGTTAAACCCAAACCGACCTCATCGCGATCCAGATTGGCCTGGTACCCGCGTATCACCCCCGCCTCTTCCAGCAACCGAACTCGACGCAAACACGGCGACGCAGACAGGCCAATTTCGTCGGCCAAGTCCACATTGCTCAAGCGCCCATCACGCTGCAAGGCGTCGAGAATGCGTCGGTCAAAAGCATCCAGTTTTATTTTCGGCATATTCAAATTCTTTTGATGATCAAAAAGGTGGTTTCTGCCAAGACTAGACCTTCTTGAGGCTGAATACGCAACCACCTGCGCGTGCCTTCGCCCCTAAAATCGTGGCTCACCTGCTATCGAGATGGGTCGCCATGGGGATGTTTCTGATTGCGCTGGTTGTGATTTACCTGATGCCCGGGCCGGACATGATATTGCTGCTGCAAACCGGTGCCCGACATGGGCGTGCGTTGGCCCTCAGCACCGCGTTGGGCTTGGGCATTGCCCGGGCCTGCCATGTTTTTCTGGCCGCCGTGGGCTTGGCTGCACTGTTTAAAACAGCGCCCTGGACCTTTGATGGTGTGCGGTTGATCGGCGCGGCTTATTTAGTGTGGCTGGGCGTGCGCATGCTCAAACCCGGCATGCTCACCCACTTGACCCTCGCCACCGGCGTGGTCAAAGAACCTGAATTGACCTGGGCTGGCGCGCTGCGACGTGGCTTGTTGACCAACCTGCTCAACCCCAAGGCTTTGCTGTTTTGCTCGGTGCTGCTGCCGCAATTTATCGACAACCAGGCAGGCACCGTGGGCGCGCAGTTTTTTGGCTTGGGCGTGGTGCTGGTGATCGTCGGCCTGATGTTTGACAGCCTTTACGCCATGGCCGGGGCCTCGTTGGGTCAATGGCTCAACAACAGCCCCCGGGCACAGCGTGTTCAACAGTGGTTATTTGGCAGCCTGTTGATCGGTTTCGCCTTGCGCCTGGCGTTCGTTCAACAGGCCTGAGCCGCAGGTTTACGGCTGCGGGTGGGCAATCAAGTGCTTGGCCAGCGCCTCGAATGCCGGGATGGTCACCGGGTCGTTTGCCGCGTTGCCGGCAATCGGGTTGGACGCATAGCGCACGATCACCATTTCGGCTTTAGGGTCGATGTAGGTGCGCTGCCCATACACACCGCGTGCCATAAAGGCGCCATCGGCGTTGTGCGTCACCCACCACATGTCGCGATAACTGCCGCCTTTGAGCAGGTCATAACCGGCCTTGGCAAACGCGTCTTTATCGCCACCGGCGCGAATATCATCCACCACGGCCTTGGGCACGATCTGCTCACCGAGGTAATGGCCGTTATTGCGGATCATCTCGCCAAACCGCGCCATGTCCCGCAGCCCGGTGTTTAACCCGCCACCGGCAAAGGGCGTACCGATGGAGTCCACAGAGAAGTACGCATCTTGTTCTGCGCCCAAACGCTGCCAGATTTTTTCTGACAATAGTTGCGCCACGTTTTTCCCGGTGACCCGGGCGATCACCCAGCCCAGCACATCGGTGTTCACCGTTTTGTAGGCGAAGGCTTTGCCGTGTTCACCCTCAGGCTGCACGGTCTGCAAATACTCCATGTACGTTTGCGGGCCGGTGTAATCCTTGGGCTTGGGCAGCGGGTTACCCGCCTGTGCGTGCTTCCAGACTTCAGCGTTGGGGTCGGCATAGTCTTCGCTGTATTTAAGCCCGGTGGTCATGTCCAGCACCTGGCGCAACGTCGCGCTGCCAAAGGCGGACTTGGCCAACTCGGGCACGTAATCCGCCACTTTTTTATTGGCGTCCAGCGTGCCATCGGCCACCAGCATGGCGCCCATTGTGCCCACCACCGATTTGGTCATGGACATGGCAGCATGCTGGCCTTGGGGGCTCAACACGCCGAAATACCGCTCATAGACAATTTTGCCGCGGTGCAGCACCACAATGCCGTCGGTGTAATTGGCCGCCAGCGACTGCTCCCAGGTCATCGGTTTTTGCCCACCGAGGGGCGTAAACGTCAGGGCATCGATATCGCTGCGCAACGCCTGCGCCAACGGCACGGGCGCGCCCAAGCCACGGGACACATTGGTGGTAGGCATCAATTGGCGGAAGTTGGAAACGCTCCAGCGCATGGCCGGAAACTTGAAATAACTGCCATCGGCAAACCGCACAATCCGGTCAGGCGGCGGAGGCGCACCGACCATCCAGCCCAGGGTCTTGGGGTCACTGGCGGCGGCATCGGGGTATGTCGTTTTATCGCCCGCACAGGCGATGGACGCTGCCAGGCAAGACAGCAAGAACACCACGCTTGTGCGTGCGGGTTTGAACAATTGCTTAAGCATACAAACGCCTCAATAAAGGAACGAGACCCGGCCAAGCGCTGAGTTGATTGTTCCATTACCAACCCATAGCCGCGCACTACCCTGCGGTATGAGAGGTTAGCTTGTATACCCGTGCGTGTTTTTTACCTGGCTGAGATTAGAGGTAAATGGCGTCAATCAAGGTTTCGAATTGATGGAAATCACGGTGGGAGCGAGCAAGCCCGCTCCCACGTGTTGCAGATTAGTCCTGCAACGACGCGTGCGCCTGTTCCAGGAAGCTCGCATCAGCCCAATCGGTCACGCGGAAGTCGCCTTTGATGTAGCCGTGCTCGCGCAAGAATGACTTTTTCAACTCCAGTGCAGCGAGGTTTTGCGCCGACAGTTGTGGCACAAAATCACGCCCGTGCAGGGCCGCACGCACCAGCGCCGGGTCGCTGTTGAAGGTCACTCGGGTGAACAGTTCAGCGGCAGCGTCGGGGTTGGCGTTGATCCAGCGACCGGCCCGAATCGCGGCGCGCAAGAAGGCCACCACCAGTTCAGGATGCTGGCGGGCGAAGTCAGTGTTAACCGCAGTGGTGTATGGCCCGTTGGAGATTTTCAGGGTCCAGTCGGTGTAGCGCTCCAGGTCTTCGATCACTGTGTATTTGCCTGTCGCCACCAGCGATGCGGCGGTGCTGGCCTGTACCAGAATCGCGTCGACGCGGTCATCGGCCAGGGCCTGAATGTCCACCGGCGGCTGACCACGATGAGCCTTGATTTGCGTCCAGAGTTCAACCGGGCGCTGCGACGGTTGCAGGAAGCTTGGGTCATCGTCGTCGGCCAGATCCACCCACTGCACCTGCTCGGTGCTCAATCCGGCCAGTTCCAGCACCAGCAGCAAACCGTGCTGGGCCGTGGCGCGGGCGAAGTCGATCTTGTCGTCATTCTGGCTTTTGAACAGGCCGATACGACGCCCTGCCAGATCCTGCACGCGGCGGATCCCGGAACCTGCACGCACCACCACTTGGCCGGCGCGCTGGCTGGCGGTGGTGGCGATCAGCGTGGTGTCGGTCAGATCCGCCTTGGCCCACAGGGTCGGAATCGCCCCGCCATCGCGGAACAGTGGGTTGAACGAGTGACGGTAATGCGGCAGCCAGCCGCCATTTTCAGGCAACGAACGCAGGAAGGTGGCCTTGCCGCCAGCGCGCTTGAACTCTTCATCCAGCCAACCCAGCTCCACGGCAATATTGGACGCGACCAACACCGGGCAGATGGTGTAGTAGGCCTCTACCGGGTCAGCGACCAGACGCGGTTTTTCATGCAGTACGGTACTCATTGCGACACTCCTTGGGGCAGAGAGGTAGCCTTAGCTACCCAGGGAAATACCTTTGCTGGCCAACAGGCGCTGCCCGTTGCCTCGCAGGATCAACTCGCGCTCGGCCGCCGAAATCGGCGCGGCCAGCACTTGGGCGATACCCGGCGCGATGTCAGGCACCGGGGCATAGTCAGAACCAAACACCAGTTGCTCGGCGCCCAGCACGCGGGTTGCCAGGGCGATGGCCTGGGCTCCTCGGCCAGCGGCGCCGGTGTCGAATAACAAGCGCTGATAACGCGGGCTGTGGCCGACCGCATCGAAGTGGCCGGGCACCTGGCTGAGTTCCACTAGGTTGGCGATGATGCCGGCGCCGCCGAGCATGGCGATTTGCACCGTGACGTCGGGGTAACGGTCCAGCAGGTCGCTGTGGGCCAAGGTGATGGTGGCCGAGGCAAACTGCCAGGCGATGTCCAGCACCCGCCGCGCTTCGATGGCGTCACTGTGCAACAGCACGGGTGGCTGGCCCGGCACCTGCGGGTGGGCGTAACCGGTGTGCAAATAAATATGGCTGCCCAGCTCTTGGGCTTTGGCCAGCAACGGCTCAAAACGGCTAGCGGCGGCCAGGCTGGCAAAGGCGTTAACCGGCAATACCGCACCGATCAGCCCCAGCTCTTCATGGGCGCGCTGCAACTCGCCCACCGACCACTGAATGTCGGAGGTCGACAACGCCGCCACGGCGCTGAGCCGCGTGGGGTACTGGCGCACTACGCCCGCCAGTTCATTGTTGTAGTCGCGCCACAGGCCCAACGATTCGCTGGCAGACAGCGCCGCGTCGATGCCCAAAGTGGTCGGCCAGGACAGCAATTGATGCGCCACCCCGACCTGATCGAAGTGCTCGATGCGCGCGTCCAGATCAAACCAGTGGTTGCCCAGCGCAAACGGTTGGGCCGTGGTGCCAGCCCCGGAGCGGTGCAAATTCGGTGCGCCATCGGCGCCCGGTAAAAGGCGCGGGCTGCTCTGGCGCTCACTCAAAAAGCGCAGCGAGCTGGGTGAAAACCAATGGCTGTGCAGGTCGATCACACCCTGCACAGAAGGTTGGATTTGGCTCATGGTTCAGGCCTCTTCAGGTGAAAAGTGATGGGCAATACCGGCCAGCCCCTGATCGAGATCGGCGAGCAAATCGTCCACCGCTTCAAGGCCGACATGAATGCGAAACAGCACGCCCGGCACCTGCCACGGCGTGACCGCCCGCTGCGGTGTCTGGCGACCAATCAAGCTCTCGAAGCCGCCCCAGCTGGCGCCCATGGCAAACAATTTGAGGCTGTCGAGGAAGGCATTGACCGCCTCGTCGGGCAGCGGCTTGAGCACGAACGCAAACAGGCCTGACGAACCCAAAAAGTCGCGCTTCCAGATCTCATGCCCGGGGCTGCCGGGCAGCGCCGGGTGGCGCACTTCAAGCACCTCGCTGCGTTGCTGCAACCAGTGCGCCACGCGCAGCGCCGACTGTTGATGCTGACGCAGGCGCACGCCCAGAGTGCGCAGGCCGCGCAGGCCCAGATACGCATCGTCGGCGCTGGCGATATAACCGAGGTCGCGCACCACTGAACGCACCTGGGCATAGAGCGGCTGGGTGGTCACGATGACGCCGAGCATCGCGTCGGAATGGCCCACCAGGTACTTGGTGGCCGCGTGAATGGAGATATCCACACCATGCTCAAAAGCCCGGAAGAACAGCGGCGTGGCCCAGGTGTTGTCCATCAACACCAGCGCGCCGTGGGCATGGGCGGCCTTGGCAATGGCCGGGATGTCCTGGACTTCGAAAGTGGTGGAACCTGGCGCCTCGACAAACACCACTTTGGTGTTGGGGCGCAGTTGGCCGGCGATGTCGGCGCCCAGCTCGGGGTCGAAATAGGTGGTTTCAATGCCATAGCGCGACAGCACGTCGTCGAAGACTTTGCGCGCATGCCAGTAGCAATTGTCGGTAACCAGCACGTGGTCACCGGCCTTGGCCACGGCCAACACCGCGCCGGTGATTGCTGCCAGCCCCGACGGCATGATCAGCCCGCGATAGCCGCCTTCCAGCTCGGCCACCGCATCTTCAAACGCTGCGGTGGTGGGGTTGCCGTTGCGCCCGTAGGCATTGCCACGAAACTCCGGATCGGCCGACTTGCGCCGGAACTCGGCGAGCGCCTGGGTGTTTTCCCAGACGTAAGTCGACACGCGATAAACCGGGGTGTTGACCGTGCCCTCGTGGCTCGCCGGATTACGCCCCAAATGGGTCAGCTGGGTGTCGGCCAGCCAATGACTACGCGATTCTCTTGTGGACATCTTCACAGTACTCGTTCGAGGAAACGTTGGGTTCGGGGGTCGGCGGGGCGGCTGAAAATCAGCTCGGGGTCGCCCTTTTCGACGATTCGCCCGCCATCGGTGAAATACACCGTGTCGGCGATTTCGCGGGCGAAGCGCATCTCGTGGGTGACGATCAGGCAGGTCATGCCGCTGGCGGCAACATCGCGGATGGTGTTGAGCACTTCCTTGACCGTCTCCGGGTCGAGGGCCGCGGTCACTTCGTCAAACATCATCACGTCGGGGCGCATCGCTAAACTGCGGGCAATCGCCACGCGCTGCTGCTGGCCGCCGGACAATTGCCCGGGGAAGGCAGCCTGTTTGTTTTCCAGACGCACCTTGGCCAGCAGCTCAATGGCGTAGGCTTCGGCCTCTTGCCGTGACTGGCCGAGCACTTGAATCGGCGCCAGGGTGATGTTGTCCAGCACGCTGAGGTGCGGGAACAGGTTGTAGCTTTGAAAGATCATGCCGACGTGGCGGCGCAGGCCGGGCACGTCGAGTTGCGGATCATCGACGCGGATCCCGCAGACCTCGATGCGCCCGCTGTCCACCGGGGTCAAGGCGTTGAGGGTGCGCAACAGGGTGGACTTGCCCGAGCCGGACGGGCCAATCAGGCAGGCGATTTCCGAGCGCCGAACCGACAGTGAAATGCCCTGCAAAATGGGCTGGTCACCGTAGGATTTGTACACGTCCTCCAACTGGATTTGCAGCGGCTGGCTCATGAGTACAGGCTCCATTTGCGCTCCAGGTACCGTGAGTAACGGGAGATCGGGTAGATATAAATAAAGAAGGCGACGAACACGTAGAGGTAGGCAGGCAGCAGCAGGTCCGGGCGGGTCTGGCCGGTGAGGCGCAGTTGCAGGCTGGTCATCAGTTCTTCTACGCCCATCAAATTGGCCAGCGAGGTGGCCATGGTCACGGCGCAGTACAGGCTCATCCATGGCGGTACCATGCTGCGCAGGGCCTGGGGCAGAATCACCAAACGCAGGCTTTTGCGCCGGGGCAGCGCCAGCGAGGCGGCGGCTTCCCACTGGGCCACGGGGATCGAACGAATGCCGCCACGCACAATTTCCGAGACGTAACCGCTGCCCGCCAAACCGAGCCCCAAGGCAGCCTTGAGCCAATCGGGAATCTGCCACCAGCGGTCCAGCGCCTGGAACTCAAACGGCAGCAGGTTCATCACCAAAAACACCACCACCAGCCACGGCGCATTGCGCAGTAATTGGGTCAGCAGCACCGCCATCTGGCGTAACCCGCGATGCAGCGAGACCTGCAAGCACCCCAGCAGCGTGCCGAACACTGTCGCTGCCAGCATCGCCACCACGCCCATCACAATGTTCAGGGCAAAACCGCGGGCCAGCGCGGGCGTCCAGTTCAGCAACAGCGCAATGATGTCGCGATAGGCCCAGGCCACCGCCCCCACGCCGACACCCGCCGCCAGCCACAACACACCCAGCGCGATAAAGCGCGAGGCGTTGAGCGGTGGGCGGATGCGTTGAGACAACAGAGTCAAAGGGCTCATCGGCTGTGATACCCCGGCAGGCGAAAGCGCGCTTCGATCCGCGACATCAGCAAGGCACAACCGCCGAGCAGGATGAAGTACATGAGCAGCAACACCTGCATCATCTCGGCGACGTTGAAGTTGTCAGTCCAGATGCGGTTACAGGCGTAGAGCAACTCCGGCACCGCGATGGCGTAGGCCACCGAGGTGGACTTGACCGCCTGCGCCAGGCTGTTGCCCAACGCAGGCAAACTGTTGCGCAGCGCCAGCGGCAAGATCAGGTGGCGAAACAGTTTGCGCCCGTGCAAGCCCAGGGCTTGCGCGGCCTCAATGGTCGAGCGCGGCACGGCGTCGATGCTGCCGCGCAGCGCCTCGATCTGGAAGGCGCCCGAGTGCAGCCCGAGCACAATGACTGCCCACTGAAAGTTACCGATCATGCGCACCGCATGGCCGTCGGCGTCCTCGACCATCGGCAACAGCGAACCCAGGCCGAAGTAGAAGAAGTACAACTGGGCCAGCAAGGGCGTATTACGAAACAGCTCGACATAGGCGGTGACCGCCTGACGCACTGGCCGCCACGGTGAAGACTTCAACGCCACGCCCAGCACGCCGATCACCAGCGACAGCAGCACGCTGGCAATCGCCAGGCCCAGGGTGAAACCCAGCCCCAACAGAAAGCGCTGGGCGTCCGTCGGGTCCCAGAGAATACTCAGGTGAAAGCCCTGGCCTTCAAGCCACGGCCGCACATAGCGTTCAATCACTGGCCTGCACTCCCCTGCGCATAACGGGCGTGCTGCTCGGCCACCCAAGGGTTGGCTTCGATGCCGTATTTTTTCTCAAGCTCGATGATCAGCCCCGAGCGATGCCAGCCTTCAACCACTTTGCCGAGCAAGGCTTGCAGCTCAGGTTGGCCCTTGCGCAGGGCGATGCCCCAAGGGGCGGCATCCTGGCTGGGCAATTTGATTTCGTAGTCTTGCCAGTTCGGGTCTTTGGCCAGCTCGCGGTAAAACACGTCATCGGCAAGGGTGCCCAGGCAACGCCCGTCGGCCACGGCTTTGCGCACTTCGGCGTTGCCGGTGTAAGAGGCAAAACGTACGCCGTAGCGTTCCTCGTAAGGGCGCACCCAAACGCTGGCAGGGTTGGAGCACAGCACCTTGCCGCGCAGGTCTTCCCAGTGTTCGAGGCGAGTGGTTTTGGGAGCGAAAACCGTGGCCGCCGAGCTGTAATAACCCGGCTCGACAAAGTCCACTTCCCGGCGACGGCTCGGGGTGTCCAGCAACGACGTTACCAACAGTTCACAGCGCCCCTGATTGAGAAACGCCAAGCGGTTGACCGGGGTGACCAACACCAGTTGCAGGCCCAGGTCCTTGCCGGTGGCCTGCTGAAGCTAGTGTTGCAGATCCAGCACCAGGTCGTAGATCAGGCCGCTGTGGTTGCCCTCGGCATCGATGAACTTGAAAGGCGGAAATTCCTCGCCGGTGCAAACACTCAGGCTGCCACGGGACACCGCCCGCTCCAGCAGCACCTCGGCCTGTGCCACGCTCCAGCCGAGCAGTGCCAACAGGCCAAAACTCAGGCGCAGCAACGTGCGGCGAACGGATAGAAACTCGAGTACAGCGCACACCTGGTGCATGTTGAGGCCCTCGCTAAAGAAGTGGGTGAAGGAGAATTGGCGAGGGTTAGCCCGCCGCAAGCTCGGCGGGGTCAAGACGCAAGGCCGTGGCATACCCGGCGCGGGCGAGGCGCTCGGCGACCACTTCCACAGGCTCGGCGTCGCCGATCAGCACCAGCACCTGATGCGTGTCCGCAGGCAGCCTGGCGGGCAAAACCGCGCCCTCGGCGCTGCTCACAGGCACGGCTGGGGGCAACTCTTCTGGCAATTGCACGGCGTGGTCCACCGCGAAAAAGGCCAGCGGTTTGGCCTGGTGAGCCTCGACGACTTGCGCCAGTGACACCTGCTGTACCCCAAGGCTCAGCGGGCCACGGTTGTTCACGTCGTAGGCTTCGCTGTCCGGGCCACGAAACACCGGCGCGCCACGGTTTTCTGGGCCGTCGACGCCGATGCCGTAGATGTGCAGGTGAACGGCCAGCTCATCACCGTCGACCTGGATGGTGTGGTAATCGCCTGCGGGCATGTACAGCACATCCCCCGCCACGATCGAGTGCTCGCCGCGCTTGCGCAGTTTGCCTTTGCCCGGCTCCGAGCCATCGTCGATGCGCTCAAACAGCACGTTGTGTTCGTTGCCGGACACCCCGGCAATCAGCGCCCACGACGGGTGCCGATGCGGCGCATTGCTGGCGCGTGCTTTACCCACCAGCACGTACAAGGCGTTGCGCCGGTCGGCGTCTTCGCCCAGACGGTAGAAGCCGCTGGCCAGTTCGCTGCGAAACGGATACTGCTCGGTCGGGAACAATTCGGGCTGTGCGGCGAGATTACGCAACGCCTCGCGGGCGGCGTCTATCTGCTCGGCAGTGTTGTGCCCGGCGCCCAGGCCTGCGGCACGTACAGCGTCGAGAGTGTGGCGAACGGCGGTGGCACGTTGATGAATCAAAGACATTACTCAGGCTCCATGCATCACCGTCCGATCGGCTCGGACGGCGCATTGAAAAGGGGGCGTCAGAACTTCACGTTGAGGTTGGCGTAGTAATAAGCGCCTTCGTATCCACCGGGTGACAGCAGCGAGTAAACGGTCCGGCTGTTGGTGTTCAGCCGCTGTTTGTTGACCTTGTCCGGGAAGCTGTCAAAGATGTTGTTGCCACCCACATCCACCCGTACGTTCTTGGTCACCTGGTAGCTGACGCTGGCGTCGGTCACCCATTGGGCGCCGAACGTCTGGTCGTATCCGGGGCGTGGCGGCTTCTGCGAATCGGCCGATTTGAACTCGCCAAAACGTGTTTCCGAGATGCGCAGGCCCCAGTCGCCGTAGCTGTAATGCGCGGTCAGGTTGAGCTTGGAGCTGGGCGCGGCGTCGGTGATCAGGTACTCCGTCTCGCGGTTGACCAACACCGCGTTGGGGTTGATGGCCAGCAACTGCGAAGGCGTTTGCGGCAGCTTGAGAATTTCGGTGTCGTTCCAGTTGTAACCGCCGCTGAAGGCCAACCGACCGTATTGCTTGAGGTCGAACACGTAGTTGCCCACCACGTCGACGCCTTTGGTTTTGGTGTCCAGGCCGTTGGTGTAGAAGCTCGCCGCGCTCACGTCATAGCCCAGAGGGTTGAGGAAACCGCCCAGGTTGGTCTGGTTCTCGGACAGGGTGACGCGGTCACGCAACTTGATCTGATAAACATCCACAGTCAGCGACGCATTGGGCAACGGGGTGAACACCGCGCCCAACGAGAAGTTGGTCGACTTCTCGGGCTTGAGGTCCTGGGCGCCAAGCAGACGCGCAACCGGATGGTCGACCGGGAAGGTACGGCTGTCGTACATCACGCTGCCGTTCCAGGTGCTCTGGGTGTAGGAGTGGCCGATCTGCCCAAGGCTGGGGGCGCGGAACCCCGTGTTGGCAGTGGCGCGCAACGCAAACATCGGGTTGAACTCATAGCGCGCCGACACCTTGCCGGTGCGGGTCGAACCGAAGTCGGAATATTTTTCGTAGCGCGCCGCTACGCCCATTTGCAGCTTTTCGGTCAGGTTGTTTTCCAGGCTGACATACAGCGCCTTGACGTTGCGGTCGTAGCTGCCGGCATCCCCTGGCTGGTAGCCGGGGAAGCTCTGTGAGCCGACGCCCGCCCGCACGTCATAACCCGGCGCCGCAGGGCCGAAGCCGGCGTTGGGATTTGGGCCCGGGTCTACACCAGGACCACGGCGAGGCACGTCGGTAAACTCGTAAGGCCCACGGGCCCAAGACTGGTACTCACCGGAGTTAACGTCATAGTTTTCCTTGCGCCAGGCCGCCCCCGCAGCGAGGGTCACGGGGAAGTCCGTGAGTGACCATTGCAGATCCTTGACGTAGTCGAGGGTCAGGCTGGTCTGGTCGGAGGTATACCCGCCGGCGTGAAAACGGCGCTGGCTGTCGGGGCCAAATGAAGGGTTGATGGAGTTGTTGAGGATGTATTCGATGTCGCTGCGCCCGTAGCTGGCGGCCAAATCAAACTTGCCGATATCGTCATCGCCAAAGCGCGAACCGAAGGTGGCCTCGTAGTCTTCGCTTTTGAGGTCCAGCCACGGCTGGAAGCCTTCCGGGTACACCGACAGCCAGTTACGGCCTTGCTGGTCATACGGGTAGCGATAGGCGTTTTGCGAATGGCTGATGCGGTGCCCGTAGGTGGCGAAGCCATAGAGCTGAACCTGATCGGTCACGCTGCTTTCGGCGTTGAGCGCCAGGTTGTAATCATCCAGCGCGGGCGAGCCGGTGGCGTATTCGCGGTTGGCCGTGGCTTCGCGCGGGTCGTTGGCATTCCAGAAGTACACGCTGTCATCGGTCTTGCCGCTGGGGTAGGTGCGCTTCTTGTTGCTCCAGTCGCCGCTCAGGGTGAGGAAACCATCCCCCGGCAAGGTGAAGCCTTTCCAGGTCTCGACGTTTTTGCTGAAGCCATCGCCTTTGGTGAACTTGCCCATCGTCGTGTTGACTTCGCCGCCGCTGTCGCGCTCCTTGAGCACGACGTTGATGACCCCGGCAATCGCGTCCGAACCGTATTGCGCCGACGCACCGTCACGCAGTACTTCGACGCGCTCGATGGCGCTGATCGGGATGGTGTTGAGGTCGGCGGCGTTCGAACCGCGACCAAAAAACGGTTTGTTGTTCACGAAGGCCGAAACGTGCCGGCGCTTGCCGTTGATCAGCACCAGCGTCTGATCAGGCGACAACCCACGCAAGGCGGCAGCCCGGAAACTCGACAAGCCATCCACGCCGTTGACCAGCGGGTAGTTGAACGACGGCACCAGCGCTTGCAGGGCTTGGCTCAAGTTGGTGAAGCCGGTTTCCTGAATCGCGTTGGCGCTGATGGTGTCGACAGGCGAAGAACTTTGCAGCGCGGTCAGGTCAGTGCGTCGGGTCCCCACCACCACGACCTGATCCAGCTGCGGAGGCACCTGCGCTGCCGAAGGCGCCAGGGCATAAATCACAAAGCTGCCTTGGGCGGTCTGGCGTGCGGCCAGCCCCGAGCCTTCGAGCAGCTTGTTCAGGGCTTGCTCCACCGACAGGCTGCCGCGCACCGAACGGCCCTGCTTGCCCGCCACCAATGCCTGGGGCGCCAGCACGTTGGTGCCGGTTTGTTCCGCCAATTGGTTGAGTGCTTGTTGCAGAGGTTGTGCGGGCAGGTCGATGCTCTGCGCCACGGTGACAGCGTCACCGGCTTGCGGCGCGGCGTAGGCGACACTCCCGAACAGAAGACCACCAGACAGAATCGCAGTACTTAACAGCGTTAATTGAGGTTGAAACATTTATGAGCTCCCTGGCCATCATTTGTGGTCCTCGAAACAAATGACGTCCAGGTCGCAAACAGCCTCAGGTTATAAAACAACAATCAATAAGATCATTTTGATCTTTAGATATGCCCGTGCTCAGGGCGCGTGCCAACCGCGACGGGCCAACTCGGCAGCGCCTGCGGGCAATGCCTGGGCGCCACCCAGTTGTTCGGCGAGCAGTGCCAGGTGGGCGGCATCTTCCAGAGCGACCAGCAAACGCGCAGCCCCCAGCACGCCCTTCTCACTCCAGGCAAACGGGCCGTGGTTGGCGAGCAAGACCGCTGGCGCGGTGGTGTCGTCGCGCAGCAAATCGATCACCGGCTGCGAGGCATAACGCGGGCCCCACTCGCTCACCGGGATCTGCTGGTCTTCACGCAGCAGGCCCAACAGGCCTGAGCTGTACGGGCGCAACGGGCGGCGGGCAATGGCATGAGCAGTGAGGTACAGCGAGTGGGTGTGGATAACTGACGTGGCCTGTGGACGCTCGCGCAAAATGGCCACGTGCAGCGCTGCGACTTCCTGCAGATTGGCGGACAACGTGCCTTGGTGCGTGCGCAAATCGAAATCCAGCAGGACCGCCGTGCCCGCGTCAGGGCCAGCCAGAGAAGCAATCAACAGCTTCTCTTGATCCCCTACACGCAGGCTGATATTGCCCGCATGGGTCGGCGAAAGGGTGTGCGTATCGATCAGCAATTGGCGCGCTTGGGCGAAGGCTTGCTCAAATTGTTGCAACGCCAGCAAAGGGTCAGAGACAGGCCGGGATTCTTGAAGGGTCATAGCGGTTCCTGAAGGTTCAGAGGGGTGAAATTACCCCCCTTGATTCAGGGACGTTTAATCAGCGGATTGCCTCAGGTCGGCTGCACAAACTCTTAGCGGGCGCGGATATCCACACTCTGGTCTGGATTGATAACCAGATTCAGCGCAAACAACTCAGGCAGCAAATGCAGCAGCTCATCAGGCTTGGCCAATGAGAACGACCCACTGATGCGCAACGCCCCCAGCTTGCTGTCATGAATACGAATACGCCCGCTGCGGTAGCGTTGCAGTTCGGTCACCGCTTCGGCCAGGGTCTCGCCAGAAAACACCAGACGCCCGTCACGCCAGCTCACCGCCTGGGTGGCGTCCACATCGCGGATGCCATCGACAAACAATCCATGCCGCGTGCGCAACTGCTGGCCACGGGTGATTTGCAACGAATCGGCTTCGTGGTCCGGCGTCACCCGAACCCGCCCTTCAAGCACAGTGACCTGGTTACCCTCCTGCCACTGACGCACGTTGAACACCGTGCCAAGCACCCGCACCCGGGTGTCCAAAGACGTGACTTCGAAGGGGATATTGACCTGGTGAGTGACTTCGAACAGCGCCTCACCCTGGACCAGTTGCACCTCTCGCGAGCGCAGCCTGCGCACAAAATCCAGATGGGTATTGGTATTGAGCTGCACCCGGCTGCCGTCGCTGAGAGATACCTCACGGTGCTCGCCCAAACCGGTCACGTATTCGCCCTGGGACAACACCGGATTGACCCACCACAAGGTCAGGCCAACCCCGAGCAGCAACACCAGCGCACTGCTCCATGTAGGCCAGGCCCAGCCACGGCGGGGTGTGCGAACTGCCAATGCCGGGGCTTGCGCAGCAGACGCCGGGGCCAGGTGGCGCGGGTAACGCTGGCGCAAACTGTCGAGTGAGGCATCCAGCGCGATGACGGTTTGCCGCTGGGCTTCATAGCAGCGCCGATTGTCGTCACTCACGGCCACCCACTGCTCTAATTCCAGGCGAGCGTCCGCTTCGCGTTGTGGGTCGCCGCAACGGCTGCGCGCCAGTAAGCGATTAACGTAATCCGAGTCATTTAAAGGCAAGTTCATCGCCTGATTAGAGTGCTAGCAAAGCAGCAATGAAAGACAAGTAACCCACCTCAGCACGCGCATTAATCCATAAACTCCCGGCAAATTTTTAAACCCAGCGCCACATGCTTCTCTACCATGCTGGGCGAAATGCCCATGCTGGCGCCAACCTCGTTGTGCGCCAGACCGTGGATGCGCGAGAGGATAAACGCCTCGCGGCAGCGCGCCGGCATACTGTCGATGGCTTTGGACAATAGCTCCACCCGCTCCTGGCCCAGGGCTATGCGCTCCGGGTCGATGTCGTGGGACAGCGCCGGCAACGACTCGGCATCCACCCGCGACTCCAAAGATTCCATAGGCAAGCGCCGACGATGCCGCGCAAGGTCGATCTTCAAATTACGGGCGATTTGCCGAAGCAACCCCGCAGGTGATCGAACCTCTTGCTCAGCGGGCAACTTGAGCAACCGCTCAACACTGGCCTGCGCAATATCCCCGGCATCCTGGCGAGAGCTGCTGTCACGGTCCATGGATTTATAAAAGTCGGTGTAAATCGGATTTATATTTTTTAAGAGTTTATTGCTCATTAATCACGGCATCGTCAGTGCGATGCGGCTCCTGCTGGAGCAGGCAGAACCGGCCATCGGAAAATGAAAAGTGCATATCCGGCGGCCCGGTTTTTATAGCCTAACGAGCATTTTTTTAGATATGAAATAACTGTTTGGCCTAGACGTGTTGATTTAGCTCATAACGCTTCACGCATCCAGCTCAACGTAACTCGACTCCCCGCCCCCGGTCGCACCCGATAACCAGCCCCAGACAAACTCCAGTGTGGTGCGCCCGGCGTGATCCACACCGACCGTGCCCCGCGACCAACCGGCCAGCAACTCGCCCTCTGCGGTCAGGCAGTGGTACAGCAACTCGATGCTGTCGGGGCCGGTAGCGCGACCGACCAAATGCCCCGTGCGGATATGCCCGCCCTGGTAAGTCCCGGTGATCGCATTGCCATCGACGTGGTAGTGAAACACCGTGCTGGCGTCGGATAACCCGCTGGCGTTACTCGCCACGGCGAACCGGCGATTGTTCATGCGTTGGCTGATGTTTTTAAAGGTGCTGTCCATCAATTTTCGAGCTCCTGATTGCCTGCGGTCTGCATAAAGTGGGTCGAAGGGTTTGAACTTGAGAATTGTGTAAAACAACCAAAAAACCGTAGCCATCCCCCAAAAGCGGCTTTGGATTCGGCTTTACAGGCGTCATGCCATAAAATGGCCGGTTGCCGAAGAACCGTCATGACTCTGGCCATGAAGGGCTTCCATCCTTAACAAATAAGTGTGGTCAAGATGAACAAGCCTTTCATTTCGCTGTGCCCTGAAATTACTCGGGCGCACGCGCTGACGTTGATGGATTGGTTGGAGGATGAACGTGTCACCTGCTACCTGAGCGATTCTCGTCATGTTTCGCGCTCCATTGGGCACGCCATTGATCGGACACAACTGCCGATCCTGACTCATCTATTCAACCAGGGCGGCCGTTTTTTCATGGCCTTTGACAGGCATGACGCCCCGGTCGGCTTTGTCCGTCTGATCAAAACCGGCCCGGATTGCGAGATAGTCCTGGTCATTGGAGACAGCGACAAATGGGGCCGCAACCTTGGCGCCCGCACGATCCTGGAAGGCATGAAACTGGCCTTCCTCGACATGCGGGCCAAGAAGCTCATCGCCAAGATCCATCCGGACAACACGCGCTCGCTCAAAGCCTTTGTGCGCAGCGGCTTTGTGCTTGAGAGCGAAACGCCGACATTGAAGTCATTTTCCATGGCGGCGGGACGCTATCTCCAGCTCTTGCGCGAAGGGGCCGTGAGTAACGCCACCAAAATCTTCATCACTGAAATCGACAAGGCCCGGCTCGAACAACTGATCGCGCTCGAAACAGGCCCCGCCGTCGTTGAGCTCGAACATGAGCTTGAGCGTGCGATTGTCGTCAAGCCGCAGCAGGTGGCGTCCAATGTCGTCACGATGAACTCCAGAGCCTTGCTGCAATTGGACGACGAAGAGATCGAAGTGGCCTTGGTCTACCCCGAAGACGCCGACAGCAACAGCGGAAAACATTCTGTTTACTCCGACATCGGTGCCGCCATCCTGGGTTATCAGGAAGGGGACGCCATTGACTGGCGAATATCTGACAGGACCCGCCGAATAGAGATCAGGAAAGTGCTTTACCAGCCGGAGGCTGCGGGCCACTTCCACCTTTAATTGGGGCTTTTACTGCGTGTTGATCCATCAGGCGCGAAGGTTTACACACGCTTCGGGCCTGGCTGGCTCGTGGAAGTTTAAATGCTCAACATTCAACCCGCTGGGTGCGGGTTGAATGTGTTCTGTTACGGATTAATAAACTTTGTCACAAAAGCTCTTGGATTCCGCGGCCGAGCGGGGGCGCTGATCCTGGAGAAGAGAGAATAAAGGTTGTCACAAAGCATAATCTTTCAAAAATTCTTGGGCTTTTCCGTTTAATAAAGGTCGTCACAACAGTAAAGGTTGTCACAGCAAAGGTTCAGCCAAAGAAAAATCACAAGGATATATCGTGCAAAAACCCCGGAAAAATTATGATGGTATCTTTGTACACAGAGGTAATCGGTACGAGCTTCTCCTGTTCACAGGTACTAAGTCTGTCTCATGCCCCCTCTTCACTCTGCCAGCACACAGTCCTAGATCGGGCCTTACAGTCCGGTTGGAAGCGATTCTCGGCTGCGCGGCGAAACAAGCAAAGGGCCAGTACAGCGAGCTCATGACGCAGCCCCACCGATACGTCATCAAAAGAAATTTCCATTGCCCGGCAAGCTGAGTTCTTACATCTGCGGTGGCCTGGTGTGCGTTTCACCGTGGCAGTCACGGCACCATGCAAAGAGGGCGTCTTACAGAATCCGGCCATGTTTGAGCATTTCGTGGTCATCCGTGTAGCAGCGAAACAGCCCCAAAGAAATGGCGTAAAGCCCCGCCGACTGGGGCGTGAGATCCAGCCTGGACGTGTCCGCGCCACGGACGATTTCGGCGAGCTTGGCCAGAGTGGGATCATCGAGCTGGTACTTCTTGAGGAAGGCGTCGAAGCTGCTTAACGGCCCGACATGGCTCAGGTCTACCCCTAGAATGTCATAGAGCGTGGCACCTTCATCACTTGCCACGCGCAAGACCTCGCTGCTGGGGACGTAGCGGAAAACCGGGACTGTATCGATGAAGCGCTGGATGAGCCAAGGACAGGCGATCCGATCGATCTTTGGACGTTCACGCGTTACCCATTTCATTGGACACCCCACCGCCGGCAGGCGATGGGTCATGAAACACCGGCCGATGATGTCGGCCGGCAGTTGGTTTCAACCACGCAACATGTGGACTGCCAGGCCTGCCAGGGCGCAAGCGAATAGAACCTGAATGACACCCCGCTTAAAGCGGAATAGGGCAATTGCTGCAGCAACCGCTATCACCGCTGAAGGCCAGTCAAACGCCCCACTGAAGCCTTTTGGCCAAAGTACGTGGTAGCCGAAGAACATGGCGAGGTTCAGGATCACCCCCACCACAGCCGCGGTGATGCCTGTCAGCGGTGCAGTGAATTTCATCTCGTTGTGAGTCGACTCCACCACTGGGCCACCGGCAAGGATGAAGATGAAGGAAGGCAGGAAGGTGAACCAGGTCACGAGGCTCGCCGCGACTGCACCGGCAAGGAACGGGTGCTCCGCACCGAACATCGGATGCACGTACCCACCGATGAATCCGACGAAGGCAACCACCATGATCAGTGGCCCTGGCGTGGTTTCCCCCAAAGCGAGGCCATCGATCATTTGGGTTGGCGTCAGCCACCCGTAATGACCGACAGCGCCCTGGTAGACATAAGGCAGCACCGCGTACGCCCCGCCAAACGTCATCAGTGCAGCCTTGGTGAAGAACCAGCCCATCTGCGTCAGGCTGCCGTCCCAGCCAAACGACAGCGTTAGCAACCCCATGGGCAGCACCCACAGCGCTCCACCGACCAGCAGCAGGTGTACCAGATGTCCCCAGCTGAAACGGGCATGCTCAGGGGTTGGGGTGTCGTCATCGATCAGCGCCGGACCGAAGCTGTTCTTCGCGGCCCCATGACCGCCGCCGATCACGAACTTGCCGGGTGCGAAGCGGCCCCCCACATAGCCGATGATGGCGGCCACCAGCACGATCAGCGGGAACGGCACGTTGAGGGCGAAGATAGCGACGAACGAGGCGCCGGCCATAGCCCACAGCCAGCCGTTCTTGAGGGCTCGTGAACCAATCCGGTGTGCAGCGTGGACGACAATGGCGGTGACCGCCGGCTTGATGCCATAGAAAATGCCCGCGACTACCGGCACCTCGCCAAAGGCGACATAGACCCAGGACAAACCGATCAGGATGAACAGTGAAGGCAGCACGAACAATGCGCCGGCAATTACCCCACCCCAGCTGCGGTGCATGAGCCAACCGATATACGTTGCGAGCTGCTGAGCCTCGGGGCCGGGCAGCAACATGCAGTAGTTCAGCGCGTGTAGAAACCGTTTCTCGCTGATCCACCCCCTACGCTCGACCAACTCCTGATGCATGACTGAGATCTGTCCGGCAGGCCCGCCAAAGCTGATGAAGCCTAACTTGAGCCAGAACAGGAAGGCTTCATACAGACCGATCGGCTGCTGAGACGCTTGCGATGGCGGCTGTTCACTTACTGCGGAGGTGGTATCAACCATTTTGGGCTTCCTCGCTTGCGAAAGCCGTCAGCAGGCCATCGAAGATGCCTCCTGCGACCATTGTCAGTTGATCGTCATCGCCAATGCTCTCTCTCAATCCGGCGAGGACACGCTCGATACCGGGTGCTTCGGAAGGTTGTACGCCTCCCACATCCAGGTAGTGGATGACACCCGCCAGGCGTGCCAGGCCTGGCTGCTGAAAGGCGAAGCTCTCGATGAGGGTTTCGAAGGAAACCCGCTGGCCAACGTGGCTGAATCGGGCCCCATCAAAATCAAAGCCGAGCGCATCGCTTGGGCAGTCGCTGGGACTGTCCAACCAAATGAATTGGGCATCGGCATCAACGAAGCGACGGATCAGCCAGGCACAGGCCAACCGGTCTACCCAAGGACGTTTTCGCGTTGCCCATCGGCGACCTTGGTATTCGCTGCGCTCCAGCTGGTTGATCGCCTCATCGTGCGCACTCGGCTCATCAGAAGACAGAGCGCGGCTAATCGCGGTCTCAAGCTCCTGCAGGGCCGCGTCGGCTTGGGTCTTGAGTACACCTGGGAAGAAATCGATCGCTGCCAACTGGCCGAAGGCCTTCCTGAGCTTGCGCACCTGTCGGGCTGTCAGCAACGCATTATCCGGGGATAGGTCAGCTCGGCAGCCTGCAATTTCTTCCATCAGCTTGGCGTATTCATCGCTTCTGTCGAATAGCCCGCTGAAGCGCTCCTCGCGTTCTGGCAACGACAGCAGAAATGCCGTGCCGTTGATGGCTAGCACATCTCGCTCCACGGCTTCGAACGTTTCGCGGCCCGCGCTTTGTTCCGGCAGCAAGTACACACCATCGCGTAGCACGGCGGCGCCAGAGGCCTTCAGCGTTCTCCAGGCGCGCATTCGTTCGGTGGCGTTTGCTGTCGGCAGTCCCAAAATCAATAGCGACCAGCTAATCATGTAGAAAACTCAACATAAAATGTATCTTTTCCTACATTAAGCCAGTTTCGTCCAAATGCAACGGGTATTCATCGAGCGTGTCGAGCCGTATGGAATCGCGTTGACCATATCCCCCTGGGGGGGATACGCTGTTGTCGATCTGATGAAGTTCAGGCGATAGAGATCGCCTCCAGCCGTGCACGGAGGTGCCATGCTATCTGTCCTGAAAAACCGCACTTACAGGCACCTGTTCATTGCTCAGGTGATTGCCTTGATCGGCACCGGCCTGGCGACCGTAGCGCTTGGGCTTCTGGCCTATAATCTAGCCGGCGCGCAGGCCGGCGCCGTCTTGGGCACTGCGCTCGCGATCAAGATGGTGGCCTACATTGGCGTGGCGCCGATTGCCGGTGCGTTTGCCGAACACCTACCCAGAAAAGCCATGCTGGTCTCCCTCGACCTGGTCAGGGCAGCCGTGGCGCTGTTACTCCCGTTTGTCACCGAGATCTGGCAGATCTACGTGCTGATTTTCGTGCTGCAGTCTGCATCTGCCGCGTTTACGCCAACGTTCCAGGCCACCATTCCTGACATCCTCCCTGACGAGCGTGAGTACACCCGGGCGCTATCACTTTCGCGCCTGGCTTATGACCTGGAGAGTGTTATTAGCCCGATGCTCGCGGCAGCCCTGTTGACCGTGGTCAGCTTCCACAGCCTGTTCGGTGGCACCGTCGTGGGTTTCCTCGTGTCAGCTGCGATGGTGGTTTCAGCGGTATTGCCGGTAGCCGTTCGCGGGCCCAAGCGGAGCATCTACGAGCGGACGACCAAAGGCCTACGGATCTTCCTGCGTACCCCGCGCCTGCGCGGCCTCCTGGCCTTGAACCTCGCAATTGCTGCAGCCAGCGCGATGGTTATCGTGAATACGGTCGTGTTGGTTCAGGCGAAGCTTGGGCTGGATCAGAGCGCGATGGCCATGGCGTTGATGGCTTTCGGTGGCGGTTCGATGGTGGTGGCCCTGCTGCTTCCGCGACTTCTTGAGCGTCTGGACGATCGTAAGGCCATGCTTGCCGGCGGAGCGATCCTGGTGGCTGGTTTGCTGATCGGGGCTTTCGTCTCCAGTTATTCGGCCTTGGTTGTTCTGTGGGTGGTACTGGGCGCTGGATATTCCCTGGCACAAACGCCGTCGGGGCGGATCTTGCGTCGATCTTCTTCGGCTCAGGATCGACCAGCGCTGTTCGCGGCGCAGTTCGCCTTGTCTCATGCTTGTTGGCTGATTACCTACCCGCTGGCCGGGTGGCTGGGAGCCAGCGTCAGCCTCACTGCTGCGTTCGTTGGCCTAGGTCTACTCGCTGGGTTTGCGTGGACACTGAGCAAATGGATCTGGCATCCCGACCATGAGCACGAGGTTGTGTCGCATCAGCACGACGATCTTTCGGAAGATCATCCTCATGTCGCTGATGGAAAATCTCATGCGCACTCGTTTGTCATTGATGAGCTCCACCGGAAATGGCCACGGCGATAGCGCCCTCCATCCAGGGCGGTGGAGAGTCGCTGGGTCGGTGCTATTTCTTGAGCGCCTTCAGCCGCGCACTGGCTTTCTGTACGGCGGCCATCTTCTCCGGACGTTTCATGCGCTTCCACTTGCGGATTTCATCTTTCGACCGTCCGCAGCTTACACAGAGATCGCCCTTCAACTGACAGAGTGAAATACAAGGGTTCTCGATCTGCGAAGCCATGGATGAGTTACCTGTGGGCAGGATTGTGGCGCGTGAGTGCAGGCCGCCTCAGCGGCCCGCATCCACAGATTAGGCTTGGTGAATTTCGACGGTCAGGTGCCGAATTTCATGAACCGGCAACAGCCGCTCACGAATACTTTCAACACTGGTTGCGGCTTTGCCAACAACGCTGACGATAGCGGCGTGGGCGTCGGGGCCTACGCGCCAAACGTGAAGATCGCAGATGCGGACGTCACCCGGTTGCTCAATGAACTCGCGGATTTCCTGCGCTACGTGATCATCAGTTTTGTCCAGAAGGACGCCGGCAGTCACTTTCATCAGGTTCCAGGACCAGCGCCCGATAACAACGGCGCCGACGATGCCCATCACAGGGTCGAGCCAGACCCATCCAAGGTATTTGCCCGCCAGCAGTGCGACGATCGCAAGGACCGAGGTCAGTGCATCGGCCAGGACATGCACATAGGCCGATTGCAGATTGTTGTCGCCGTGCCCGTGGCCATGATCGTGGTGATGGTGGTGGTCATGCCCGTGATCATGGTTGTGCCCGTGGCCCAGCAGCAACGCACTCACGATGTTCACCAGCAAGCCAACTATCGCGATACCAATCGCGATGCTGAATTGCACTTCATTCGGTTGGAACAAACGGACGATCGACTCAGCACCCACTGCCAGGGCAACGAGTCCCAGGATCAGCGCCGAAGCAAACCCACCCAGATCGCCGACCTTGCCCGTACCAAAACTGAACCCAGAGTTGGTGGCGTGTCGCTTGGCATACGCGTATGCAGCGGCCGCGATGCCGAGCGCACCAGCGTGTGTGGCCATGTGGAAGCCGTCGGCGAGTAGGGCCATCGATCCGGTGATGTAGCCTGCGGCAATCTCACCCACCATCATTACAACGGTCAGCAACACGACCCAGAGCGTGCGCTTCGCATTCTCTTCATGGGAGGCACCGAGAAAAACATGGTCATGGGTGGTTGCCGTCGTGCTCATAGCTTGGATGTCCGAAGTCATTTTGAGTACCGCTGAATGGCTTCCAGGAGTTCTTCTACGCCCTTGCTGCGCTCTTCGTCAGTAAGTGACGGGTGAGCTACGTGCGCCCTGGCGTGATCCTTGATGATTTCGTCCAGCAACCCATTCATCGCTCCACGGGCCGATGCCACCAGTAGCAGGGTCTTGGCGCAGTCCTCTTCTTCCTGAAGGGCTTTTTCAATTGCCTGCACCTGCCCAGCAATGCGTTTGACGCGCTTGAGCAGCGCCTCTTTGTTCGATGCGAGATGGCCCATACCATACTCCCCCTATGTATATTGGCGCGGAGATTGTCATACCCCACCCCCCTATACAAGAGACCAGTAATCAGCAGGCGATTTTTGAGACGAGCGGGATGACTGGCGAACGTATCAACCGTCATCCTGAGGAGCGGTAGATAGAGCCTTCCTTGGCTCTAACCGGGGTATCAGTCGTGAGCGTGGCCATGGCCCGCGCTATCGTTCGACACCTCTGGCTCGGCATCGCCGCATGCGACGAGCAGGCCGAGGAGACCGATTACAGCGAGCGAACGTAGCAGTTTGATGGTCATGTCGTAGGTTCCACAGTGGTGAGATCAAAAAATTGATAGGTCGAGGCTCACTTCTAGTGAGCCTCGACCACGCGTCATTTCTTCAGGTTGAGATAGTCGCCAGTCGTGTTCAGCACAATGGTGACGTTACCCGTGGTACGGTTGCGCCAGAACCAGCCATGGGTGCCGTCGAAGAGCGCAGTCAGCTCACCCTTGTCGCTTTGCACCTGACGACCCTTGCTGTAGCTGTGGAAGTCGCCCTGGGCCGCGTCATAGGTTTCACCGTGGGTGTCGTGGTTGACCGGTCCCGAAGCATTCCACTCATATGCAACGACAGTTCCCTTACGCATTTCGAGCTTGATCTCGCGCCCTTCGCCTGGCTTGAGGGTCAAACTGACCTCGTCGGTTTTTGCCGCTGGCTGCACTGCTTGCTGGGCAGGCTGCACCGCTGCAACTTGTGGAGCCGGAGCGGGAGCAGCCTCGGGAACCGGTGCCGGTATTGCCGGCGCAGGTACAGCGGCTTTCGTAGCGGCCTCATCGGCCAAGGCTTCTTGGGCGAGGGAGATCTTGATCTCGCCCATCTGGGTAAGACCCATGGCTCGGCCCAGACCTGTTGGGTCGACGGCATACTCCGAAGGCATGACCACGGTGACCAGAAGGCCCATCGCGGCAGCGAAGGCGATGGCGGTGGATCGAATGAGCTGACGGCTGCTCGGCAGTTCGTTTGCCGAAGGAAGTGGGGAGTTGAACATGTTCAGAATCCTCAAGCGGTAACAATCAGGCCAGTCAGCTGATAACCCATCAGCAGGAAACCGGCGCTCATCATGGCAACGTTGGCGGTGTAGGCGTGACGCCAGAAACCACCGGTTCTTCTCCAGAAGCCCATCACGATCAGGATGGCGCTCAGCGCGAGCAACTGACCGATCTCAACCCCGACATTGAAAGCAATGAGGTTGGGGATCAGGCCGTCGGCCGAGATTTCGTACTCCTGGATCTTTGTTGCCAGGCCAAAGCCATGCAGCAGGCCGAAGACGAGCGTCGCGGCTTTGGTGTTCGGCTGGTAACCGAACCAGCGCTTGAAGGCCCCCAGGTTGTCCATCGCCTTGTAGACCACCGAGAAACCGATGATCGCGTCGATGATGTAGGAGCTGATGCTGATCTCAGTAAGCACGCCGAACAGCAGCGTGACCGAATGTCCAACGGCGAATAGCGTGACGTAGAGGCCCACGTCCTTGAGGCGGTAGAGGAAGAAGATGACGCCGAACAGGAACAGCAGGTGGTCATAGCCCGTCATCATGTGCTTGGCGCCCATGTAGATGAACGGGATCAGCATGACCCCCGAGCTTTCCTGGATGAATCCCTTGTCGCCTTCCGCTACGGCGTGTGCCAATGCCTCCGGCATGCCGATAAGCAATGACGCGACGAACAGGAACAAGAGGCAGATGGGATGGCGTGCACGCACAGCGAGCAAGCTCCCACCCGTTATCGAGTGTAAACGCATGGATCAATCCTTTTTGCAGTGATCGAGAGCCGCAAAGCGGCCAGGGTCAGGAAGCAAAAGCAGGACGAGGTGGGCGTTCGATTCGGAAGATAGGCGGGTGTGGTACCGAGTTGCCTGACCAGGCCAATGGCATGGACGGGCCGAAGATAGGTGTCAGTTGCGCAGCAGAAGAGAGCTGAGGGGTCTCGTGCTGGTGGTCGGGCGTGAGCGGGGCATGATAGTGGTCAGTGCAATGCGCGCAGCTCCATGAGGCCTCGCCATGGTCATGCCCATGCTTCATGTTCCCTGCTTCTTGGGCAGCGACTTGAGTCGGTACTGCCAACGAATAGGCGTGCCCCGTCCAGGCCAGCATAACGGCCATAGCCAAAGCCACGAGGATGGCTGATGACAGGAAACGACGGGACATTCAGATGCCTATGACGCTGATTCAACAGCAACGTTGCACGTTTGACCTAACCCCCTGGGGGGGATAGCATCGCCAGCGTAATGTATCGCCGACAGAGACTCAAGATATGTCCGATGATCACCAGCACGATGATGAACAGGGCCATGCCCATACTCACCAGAGCCATGAGGCGATCATCAAGCGCCTGAAGCGTGCAGACGGCCATCTGCGCAGCATCATTGCCATGATCGAGGATGGGCGCGAGTGTGTAGACATTGCCCAGCAACTGCATGCGGTTGAAAAGGCCGTCTGCCAGGCCAAGCGCACGCTCATCCAGGACCATATCGACCACTGTCTTGAGGACTCGGTTGCAGCCTTGAGCAAGGGCGATCGATCGGCCCTGGACGAATTCAAGCAAATTACCAAGTACCTGTAGGGCCGTGTTCGAGCTCACCAGCTACCTCGGCCTGTTTCTGGCAGCTTTTGCGGCCGCCACGCTGCTACCCATGCAGTCAGAAGCCGCGCTGGCCGCGATGCTAGTGTCTGAGCTGTACCTGCCCGTGGCGCTTGTCGCGGTGGCTACCGCCGGCAATGTGCTGGGTTCCGTGGTTAACTGGTTTTTGGGTCGAGGCGTCGAGCACTTCAAGCACAAGCGCTGGTTCCCGATTAGGGAGTCCAAGCTGGAGAAGGCACAAGTCTTCTACCAGCGCTATGGATACTGGTCACTGCTATTGAGCTGGGTACCCATTATCGGCGATCCAATTACGTTGGTAGCCGGGGTCATGCGCGAGCCACTTTGGCGGTTCACACTGTTGGTGACCTTGGCCAAGGGTGGGCGGTACTTGCTACTGACTCTTTTGGTACTCGGGAGCATGCCGTGACGTCAGATCCCATCCGTCACAGAGAGCGGCACACGGGCCAGGACCTGATCAAGTGGATCGCCTTGATTACGATGGTGCTCGATCACATGCGGTTGGCCTGGCCGGCTACCAGTAACCTGTTTGTCTTAGGCCGACTGTCCTTTCCTTTGTTCTGTTTGGCGGTGGCCATCAACGTTTCGCGGAACCAGCCTGGTGAGTTGTTTATCCGGAGTAATGGCCGGTATCTCGCCCTTTTGGTGTTGTTTGCGGCGCTATCAGAAGTGCCATACCGGATGGTCAGCACCTCAGGCACATTCAACGTCCTGGTCACGTTGGCGTTGGGTCTGCTGGTCGCTTGGGGAGTGCAGCACCGGACGCTCGAAAGCCTGGTACTGGCCGGCGGGGCGATTCTGGCTGCCTATTTGCTGAGCGAGCCGTTGATGTTCGGCTTTTATGGAGTGTTCGTGCCGGCAGCTCTGGTGCTCGCGATCAAGCGCCCCGAACTTTTCGCGTTACTGCCCGTCGCACTCTGTGCTGCTGCCAACTCTCGAACTGGCCTGTTCGAGCAAGCAGCGCAACTAGAACCATTCGCCATCCTCGCACTGTCGACCGCCGCTCTTGCACCTCTGCTCGGTTTGGCGCTGTTCTGGGCCCCATTGCCGTTCAAGGTCGTGCCTGTCAAACAGTGGAGCTATTGGTTCTACCCCGGCCACCTGGTGGCGCTACTGGGTATTCGCAACTTGCTTTAGCTGCTGGCTTTGCTTCTATGGCTGGCATCCTCAGGGTCAAGAACACCAGCGCTGAAGGACCTGCGGACCGCCTTAGTGACAGTGGCGCTCGCCCGTTTTGTGGTTGGTGTGGCAACCCTTGGAGTCGGTACCGCCGCTATGTGCGAAGGCAGTGACCGAGGAGAACGACAGGACTGCTGCGATCACGAGGTAAACGATTTTCATCAGGCTACTCCATGCTTGGTTTTTGTACGTGGCTTCGGCCACCGGCGAAGATTATGGCTAATTGCCTTCATACGGCAAGCGGCTGCGTCCCCGACGAGGTGTGGTCCAATGAAAGGGGTAATTACGGGCGTCGGGCTGGAGCCCGTGGAATTAAACGCTGCGAGAGTTTTAATTCTCTAAATCCAATCGTCCCGAGTCCCGTATACACCTACAGGCCTCCTAATGAGGCCCAAAGAGTGGTGAACTGGCGCTTGCGCTACAGCGCAGAACCCGATATGGGGAGCT
Source organism: Pseudomonas sp. FSL R10-2189 (assembly GCF_009600325.1). NCBI lineage: Bacteria > Pseudomonadati > Pseudomonadota > Gammaproteobacteria > Pseudomonadales > Pseudomonadaceae > Pseudomonas > Pseudomonas sp. FSL R10-2189. The sequence continues at coordinate 11,406 of NZ_WIVZ01000016.1, read as the reverse complement.
AGTTGAAAAGCTCCAAGAAACGGCTGAAATTGACGGCAGCTATGGCAAGGCCACTCAGTACGATAACTGTCGTGTAGATCGGATGGTCTTTGACGATTTCAATCAACACAACAGGGTGCACCCCGTTCCGCTCGTACCATTTGGATTTCGTCTTCAAGGACTTGTCATGTGTCCGTTCGAAGAAGTTCGCAAACATATCGAGCTTCCTCAAGGTCGATTGATGCATTTTTATGTACTCAGCGTTCACAAAGGCGGCAGCCTCATCAGCGCCCGGCAGCGCGTCTTGGTCGCTGGCATTGTTGAGTTCAGCTAATGCCATGATCCTGCCTTTCCTTCCCTTGCTATCGGCATGCGGGGCATAATTTCTTCCATACAACGCAACCAGCTCACGCGCAAGGTCAACCTTCTTGTCATCCGGCAGCTCTACGGGTTTGCCGCCGAGTACCCGGAAGCGATGCTCAAGCGCAAAGAACCCGAAATTTTCGTCTCGCATATTCCAGTGCAGGAAACGGCAATCCTTGTGCTTATCAAGCCATTGGAAAAAGCCTTTGAGCATCGACTTTTCGAATTTATTGAGCTCTGCTTGCATGCTGGAGAGCTGTTTGCTGAGCTCTGCTTCTTTATGGATGGACCATGATTTGGTCTGGCCGGTTTTTAGGTTTCGTGTGGCGATGGAGGTCACACGTTTCGACTCCCCCGTATCGTTCTGATAAAACGATTCGCAGGAGTAGTGGATTACGTAAACTCGGTTCGCGTCGAGGTAGAGGTCTTCGATTAACGCTCTGCTCCTTTTGCGATCCTTTACCCGATCTAGCTCTGCTCCCACCACCTTCCCCTCAACCCAGTGCAATGTAGGCGAAGCTGGTGATTCTGCCCTCAAATGTGAGTACCCGCTAGATTTACCCCTAGCTTTGCCTTTGACTCTCCCTGAGGGTATACCGCCTGGGGATAACCAGCTTGCTTTGTCTTGGCGGATTGCCCTGCCGATTGACGTGGCCCACATAAGCCGCTTCAAATGCCGTCAGAACGCAGGACCATTCGCTCCCGTCGAGCTGGCTGGTGGGCGTGAGCCAAGAGGCGTATCCTACAAGCGCTTGCTCCGAGACTTGTTGGCCTACAGCCTCCCCTTGGAGACATCTGATAGCCCGCCGCCGAGGCGGGCTTCTTTGCTACCAGATCTGTACAGCAGCGCCTTTGGTTGGCTAGCTGCCCAAGCTAGGCTCTGCCAGAACGCATGCCCATAAGCGGTCTACCTGTCTCCCTAGGCACGCCGGTTATCGACGTACCCAAATCTTTTATCAGGCGCATGGAAAGCAGGCGGAGGTTTGGCGAAATTCGCTTACGCAGTCATTGCTTCGCAGGAATCTGCGCAGGTCATACAGGCCTGTGCGCATTGCTGACAGTGGTCAGCATCTCGGTGCGAAGGCCTGCCCGATCATTTAAGGCTGGAAAATCACTGCTTCTGAATGCTCACGATTTCGCGACGCTTCCCCCCATACGGAACCCAAATTTCACCTTGTCTCCTACGTTCAAGCCCTTCAGCTGTGCAGGCTCAGCTTGGATCCGTCCCTGAAAACGTTGTGGAGTCATGAAAATGATTCCTCGACAGATCAGCGCCCAGCCGCGTGCCATCGCCCCGCTGCTACGCAGAACGATGGTGTGAAATTAAGAGGGAGTCAGACGCGGGGAGGACGCCATGGATCGGGGGGGAGAACCTGTCGCTATGCCTACAGCATAGGTATCGGCAGGTCGTGGCTTGGCATAGTCAGTCCAGGCGTTAGGAAGCTGGGCTGCACTGTGCTGGCAGTCCTGCACTCCTGGCCTACCTTGCAGGATTGGTATGGTCACCAGTCTTTCCCAGGTCTTGGTCCTGGCAGCAGGCATGGTCCATGCCCGCCATCATTTCCATGCCCATGGTCTGCATTGGGCAAGGTTCAGTCGCCGAATCGATGCCCGCCATCCCGTTAAGCGGAAGCGCCACGATAAGAATCAGGATGGGCGAGTATAGGTTACCGGGATGAACTCACCATTAAGGGGTTGGGGCTGCACCAACCAACCGCATGGAGGCTGGGAGACTGATGAAGAAGGTTGTGACACCCTCCGCTGAAGTACACCAAATTCGTCCGCTGTGAGCCTCGATGATGGAGCGTGTTATCGACAGGCCTAGGCCTGCATTGCTTGGCCCGCCTTCGCGTCTGGCTGGATCGGCCCGATAGAACCGGTGGAAGATCTTGCCAATGTGCTGAGGATCGATGGTTACTCCGCTGTTACGTACGGATAGCGTCACGGTTTCACGTGTTTGCTCGATCTGCACTGATATCTCGTTGCCTTCCGGGGTGTAGCGCAACGCGTTCGATAAAATGTTGGAAAGCGCTCGGTCAATCATCAGGCGATCGCCACGAACCTTGCCACGACCTTGGAGGGTCAGCTGAATGCCCCGGTCCTCAGCCAGGAACTGGTAGTACTCGAACAGCTTGTATACGAGTTCGGAGAGGTCCACATCGATCTGCTCGGGCACGATCAGACCGTTGTCCGCCTTGGCGAGGAAAAGCATGTCGTCAATCATGCGCGACATGCGCTTGAGGTCTTCCAGGTTCGAATAGAGGTTTTCCTCATATGCATCCAGGTCACGCTTCTTGGTGAGCACCACTTCAGTATGGGTCAGTAGGTTGCTGACCGGCGTTCTCAACTCGTGAGCGATATCGGCAGAAAAGTTGGACAACCGAACGAATGCATCCTCCAATCGTCCCAGCATCCCGTTGAAAGACAGGATGAGCTCCTGAAGCTCAATCGGTACGGGCTTCAGGGGAATGCGCTCGCGGAGCGATCTTGCTGACATCGCGGTCGCCACTTTGGTGATTTGCCCGACAGGCCGAAGCCCGCTTTTGGCCACGACCCAGCCCAAGCCTGCACTCACCACTGCACTGATCACCAAGCCGATCCCGAACCACCACTGCAAGGTGTGGAAGAAATGGGCATGAGTGGTGACATCGAGCATCAGCACCGCCGTCACAGGTTCCGGCTCGCCCGCGATGGCCAACTGGGCGGTGATACCGCGGAAGTTCTGCGATTCATCCTGCCACTCCCAGACCGCACCCTGGCGCGCCTGCTCGAACCGCTGAGGAATTTGGGAGGCTTTGGAGTCTGAAAAAAGGGTCGTTCCGTCAGCCTTGGTGATTTTCGCCGAAAGATCCTGATGTGCGCCGAGCAATGCCCGCAGCTGCTGCTCCTGATCGCCGAGCTCGCCTCGCGCTGCTGAAATGGACAGAATATGACGCGTTGACTCCAGCTTTTCGGAGAGCGCCTGCTCATCCAGCATCCGGAAATGGTGCTGGCTGAGCCCGTAGAAAGCCACGCCGGCAACGACCAAGACAGCAGTCACCGCGAACATGAACATCAGGGTCAGTCGCTTGACGAGCGATGATTGCGGGCGCATCACTCTGCCACATCCATCATGTAGCCCATGCCTCGGGCGGTATGGATGAGCTTTGGCGCGAAGTCGTCATCAATCTTGGCCCGCAGTCGGCGAATCGCGACCTCGATCACGTTGGTGTCACTGTCGAAGTTCATGTCCCAGACCTGAGAAGCGATCAGCGACTTGGGGAGCACCTCCCCGCGTCGGCGCATGAGCAGCTCCAAAAGGGCAAACTCCTTGGCAGTAAGGTCGATCCGCTTGCCGTTTCGCGTAGCCCGGCGCTTGAGCAGGTCAACCTCAAGGTCCGCCATCTTCATGGTGGTTTGAGCAGAACCACCGTTGCCTCTGCGCAGCAGTGTGCGGACCCGAGCCAACAGCTCAGAGAACGCAAAGGGCTTCACAAGGTAGTCATCAGCACCCAGCTCCAAGCCTTTAACGCGATCATCTACGCCATCACGGGCCGTGAGAAAGAGGACCGGCACGTCTTTCCCCGCTGCCCGGATCTTGCGCAGGACCTCCCAGCCATCGAGCCCCGGCATCATTACGTCCAAGATCAGCAAGTCATACGCTTCGCTCTGCGCCTGTTGCAGGGCGTCAGTGCCTGTCATCACCCGGTCTACAGTGAAGCCAGCCTCTGTTAGGCCTTGCTGGAGGTAGACACCGGTTTTCGGCTCATCTTCGGCTACGAGTAATTTCATCTGCTCTCATCCACGCGGAGTGCATCTCCAGTTTGCAGGAAAAAAGACGCCCAACCAGAAGCTGACGGAAAAGTAATGTCGCGATCAGTTTTCTGACAGCACCGCGAGGCTAATTTGACCCTGTACCTGACGCCATGAGGCGCAGAACCCACTGAGGATCTCCAGATGAACATGGTCAAAGCAATTGTGGTGGTCGTTACCTTCGGCATGGCAGGCATCGCCCTGGCAGAGGGCGGCGCGGACCGGACCTTTGCGCGGATGGAAGCGGCTCGCCAAAACTCCATGCAGGCCTATCAGGTTGCGCAGCAGGAGAAAGAGCAGCCGCCGGTCGCCGCACAGTCCAGCAAGCATGTCGGCCACGAGAGCTGCTGATCCGAGCTTACAGAAATGTAATCACTCCGGAATCTGAACTATGGCAGTTTCAGACTACGGCCTCTCATCAGCCTCGCGCAGTAGCGAAAGTCTACGAGACTGGTGAGAGCTCCAACGAACCCAAGGGCTGCGCCATCGAGCAGCCTGGATATCAGCGATCTACCTGACTGGACGCAACGGCATGCAAAGCAAAACCACGAGACGATCATTCGTCAAAGGCCTGGCCGCTACCGGACTTCTGGGTGGGCTCGGCATGTGGCGCGCGCCGGTCTGGGCTGTGACCAGCCCTGGCCAACCGAACGTGCTCAGCGGCAATGAATTCGACCTGTATATCGGTGAACTGCCCGTCAACATTACGGGGGCAGCTCGTACGGCCATGGCCATCAACGGCTCCGTGCCTGGGCCGATCCTGCGATGGCGCGAAGGCGACACCGTGACGCTGCGTGTACGCAACCGGTTGAAACAGGACACCTCCATTCACTGGCACGGCATAATCCTGCCCGCCAATATGGACGGTGTGCCGGGCTTGAGCTTTCACGGCATCGCTCCCGATGGCATGTACGAATACAAGTTCAAGGTCCACCAGAACGGCACTTACTGGTATCACAGCCACTCAGGCCTCCAAGAGCAGTCTGGGGTCTATGGCGCACTGGTGATCGATGCTAAGGATCCCGAGCCGTTTGTATATGACCGCGATTACGTCGTCATGCTCAGCGATTGGACGGATGAGGACCCGGCGCGGGTGCTCTCCAAACTCAAGAAGCAGTCCGACTATTACAACTTCCACAAACGCACGGTCAGCGACTTCGTTGACGACGTGAGCGAGAAAGGCTGGTCGGCCGCTGTAGCGGATCGGAAGATGTGGGCTGAAATGAAGATGAGCCCCACCGACCTCGCAGATGTGAGCGGGTATACCTACACCTACCTCATGAACGGCCAAGCTCCGAACGGCAACTGGACGGGTATCTTCAAGCCCGGCGAGAAGATCCGCCTGCGATTCATCAACGGCTCGGCCATGACCTATTTCGATGTCCGGATTCCTGGGCTCAAGATGACGGTTGTGGCTGCCGACGGCCAGTACGTCAAACCCGTATCGGTCGATGAGTTCCGGATCGCCGTTGCTGAAACCTACGATGTCATCGTCGAGCCTGAAAACGAACAGGCCTATACGATTTTCGCGCAATCCATGGACCGTACCGGGTATTCCCGAGGCACCCTGGCAGTTCGCGAAGGCTTGCAAGCGCCCGTACCGGCGGTAGATCCACGCCCGATCATCGCCATGAGCGATATGGGCATGGACCACGGCAGCATGGGCGGAATGGATCATGGCAGCATGGCTGGCATGGACCAGGGCAGCATGGCCGGCATGGATCACAGCAAGATGGCTGGAATGGACCACGGCAGCATGGCCGGCATGGACCACAGCAAGATGACTGGGATGGGCAATGAAGGCATGGCCGGCATGAGCGGCGCAATGCAAAGCCATCCGGCTTCCGAGACCAACAACCCACTGGTCGATATGCAGACTATGTCGCCAACGCCAAAGCTGAACGATCCGGGAATTGGCCTACGCAACAACGGGCGTCGAGTGCTGACGTACGCCGATCTGCGGAGCACCTTCATCGATCCCGATGGTCGAGAGCCTGGACGGACAATCGAACTGCACCTTACCGGCCACATGGAGAAGTTCGCGTGGTCGTTCGACGGTATCAAATTCTCCGACGCTGAACCGCTGCGGTTGAAATATGGCGAGCGTCTTCGCATCACCTTGGTCAACGACACCATGATGACTCACCCCATCCACCTCCACGGTATGTGGAGTGATCTGGAGGACGAGAACGGCAACTTCATGGTTCGCAAGCACACCATCGACATGCCACCTGGCTCAAAACGAAGCTATCGCGTCACCGCAGATGCCTTGGGACGTTGGGCCTATCACTGTCACCTACTGTTCCACATGGAAATGGGCATGTTCCGAGAAGTACGTGTGGACGAATGAACTGGAGATTTGAGATGAGCAAACCAATGAAACGAAGCGCCTTTTTCCTTTCTGCTGCGATGGTAGGCATTCTGGCTGTTTATGCCCCGTCGTCGTGGTCCAGCGACAATCATGATCAGCATTCCCAGAAAACCACAGAGGCCGGCAAAGCCAAAGGCTCGCAGGACAAGCAGGGCCAGGGGATGAACCATGAAGGCATGGACCATGGTTCCATGGAAGGTATGGACCACGGCTCGATGAAGGGAATGGACCATGGCTCGATGGAAGGCATGGACCACGACAAAATGATGAAATCGCATGGCAGCGACAAAGCTAAGGCAGGGAAAGATGGCCAATAGCCTCGGGCGGCCTTCGCTGCTGGCTCTGACCGTTTCGATCAGCATGCTGGGCGTAACGCCCAGCTTCGCTGCTGAAGAAATGGATCACTCGGGCATGGATCATTCGAAAATGGGGCACGGCTCCATGCAAATGGATGCTGCTCCATCCGAATCGATGCCGGCGATGGATCACAGCAAGATGGGGATGGGCAAACAGCAGAAAAAGCCTGCCCCTGTTGATCACAGCCAGATGGGGCATGCTCAAAGCAAGAGTAAATCCAGCCCGGTGGACCACAACAAGATGGACCACAGCAAAATGAACCATGGAAACATGCAGGGCATGGATCACGGCTCTATGAAGGGCATGGACCATTCCCAGATGAACCATAGCTCAGCGACTTCTCCGACCACGACGAGCCGCACGCCGATTCCAGTGCTCACTGATGCGGATCGCGAGTCGGCCTTTCCGCCCCTGGGTGGCCACCAAGTGCACGACAGCGGAATCAACAGCTTCTTCCTGTTGGACCAGCTCGAATACCAGGACGCCGATGAGGGCAGCACCCTGGCCTGGGACGCATCAGGCTGGATAGGCGGCGACATTAATCGCCTCTGGGTTCGTTCGGAAGGCGAGCGCACCAATGGGGTAACCGAAGATGCTGAGCTGCAACTCCTGTACGGGCGCTCGGTCAGCCCTTGGTGGGATGTGGTCGCCGGGGTCCGCCAGGATTTCAAACCGGAATCCCCACAGACCTGGGCAGCCTTTGGTATTCAGGGCATGGCTCTGTATGACTTCGAGGCCGAAGCCACGGCGTTTATAGGCGAGAACGGTCAGACTGCTGCGCGTCTTGAGGGCGAATACGACATCCTGCTGACCAATCGCTTGATTTTGCAGCCCACGGCCGAGGTCAATTTCTATGGCAAGAACGATCCTGAGCGCGGCGTTGGCTCGGGCCTTGCCAATACCGAAGTCGGGCTGCGCCTACGGTATGAAATTGTCCGCCAGTTTGCTCCATACATAGGCGTTACCTGGAGCCGCTCCTACGGCAACACCGCTGACTTCATCCGAGACGAGGGTGGAGATGTTGATGAGGCACGCTTCGTTGCCGGTATCCGGATGTGGTTCTGAGAATTCCAACATGAAAAAAACAATTACAACGCTGCTTGGGGCCGGTGCTGTCGGAAGTGCTGCGGTATTGGGCACAGCCTATTTCGGTCTGGTGAATGTCGGCGCTGATGATCCTCACTTCCCGGCAGTCCATTCCTTTCTCGCCATGGCTCGTGATCGGTCTATTGAGGTTCGAGCGCGAGACATCGAAGTCCCTGATCTGAAGGAAGCCGCGTTGATCAAAGCGGGGGCGGGCAACTACAACGCCATGTGTATAGGCTGTCACCTTGCCCCTGGCGTTGGGAAGACTGAGCTAAGCCAAGCGCTATACCCGTCGCCACCCGACCTCACCAAGGTGGGTGTCGGAGGCGATCCAGCCGCCGCATTCTGGACAATCAAGCACGGTATCAAAGCCACGGGCATGCCCGCCTGGGGCAAGAGCATGGGCGATGAGTACATCTGGGGAATCGTCGCGTTCCTGGATCAACTGCCCCAGATGAATGCCGAGCAGTACAAGGCCTTGGTGGCCACGAGCGGCGGCCACCAGCACGGCGGCGGTGAAAGCGATATGCACAACCATGAGGGCCAGCACGGCGGGAGCGGTCGTGCCGAGCATGGTGATCACGATGAAGCGGCAGACGACGATCATGCCCAGGCAGCTCACGACCATGGAGCTGCACCCGCAGGCTCCGCTCAAGCGGCAGATCATCACGGTGACCACAATGCGGCCGAGGCCCATTCGGATGCCCACCCGACATCGTCGCCAAAGACGCATGTTCACAAAGACGGTAAGGAGCACACTCATGCCAACTAACCGGATATTCGTTCGGCTAGCCGCTATCGCTGGGCTTCTGGTGACCTCGGCGGCCTATGCTGCCGAGCCATTGTCCATCGACGTTCACCGAGACGCGAACTGCGGTTGCTGCAAGAAGTGGATCGCGCACCTGGAAGCCAATGGTTTCAAAGTGACCGACCATGTTGAGACGGACATGAGCGCAGTGAAACAGAAGCTGGGCGTAGCGCCACGGTTAGCGTCCTGCCACACAGCTGTGATCGACGGAAAGTTTGTTGAAGGTCACGTGCCAGCTGAGCAGATTCGAGAACTCAGGGGGCGGAACGATCTAGTCGGGATCGCCGTACCAGGAATGCCAGCTGGGTCCCCAGGCATGGAGGTTGATGGCGTAAGCCATGCCTACCAAGTCATTGGTTTAATCAAAAGCGGCGAGGACCAAGTAGTCGCCAACTATCCAGCCAAATAACGCACCTACCAGGAGGACGGCGGTAGGCTGACTGCCGTCCCTTATTCCCCCGCTAGAAAGCTTCATCAGCTCAACAGGACGACAGAGAGGGGCTACAAAGGGTAGCTAGTCAGATTCACGGCGCTCGCGGACTGGCTTGAGTACGATATCGCCGTTGATGAGCTCGATGGAGAGTCTGTCGCCCGTCGTGACCCCGAGCTCGCGCAAAATGTCATCGGGTAATTCCACAATCACATCGCCGGAGCCGTCGCCGGGACCTAGGCACTTTACCGTGGTGCGCGCTGATTGAGTCATTGGACTCTCCTGCCTGAGCTACCAGTCCTCATCGTACTCCACCAGTCATGAAAGCCGGTAACCAGGCGATCTATTGCCGGAATTGACGCTTCAACCCGGCGTTTTATCAGAGTAAGTCCTGTCCACTCGCTCAGTGCTCAGTTCTGGCCCCGGCAACCGACTCCAGCGGTCCGGTATTCAAGGATTTTCACGTCTCCGTTGGAATCCTCGTAATTCATCTGTGCCGGCATCACGTCACAGCTCGCCTTGGTCGACGTCATGCTGATCACCTTCGCCACGTCGAGCCGCATCCCGTAGCGATAGTGGATCACCTCCGGTGGGTTCTTTCCCTTGGCAGCGGCATAAGCTCGCATAGCTTGCTCATTGGCCTGAATCATCTTTCCATGCAGACGGTCGGATCCTCCTTCGGCGAGTACGGCTGACGAAGCCACTAGGGCCAGGATAGCGGTGATACTTTTGATGACTTTCATTTCAATCACTCCAATAAACGTGACTGAAGATTAGGGGTTGATCGCTGTCAATTGAGTGATACGGGAATTACAAGGTTGTAAGTCCCGCATGTAAAAAGAGGTAGCGTTGCCTCCTCGCCGCATACCAACCTCGCCCTCAGGCAAGCTACTGGTAGACACCCAAGCGTATACGCTCAAGATAGTCCGCTACGACGCTGAACCCGAGCGACGTGTCGAGCATCTCGAAGGGTACAAACCCCAACAAACGGCCGCACGGCCGACAAAGCCACTGCTCCGCGAGCATCTGAGAGCCAAATACCTTCGATGCAAGCTCCAGTCCTTTCGCATACTGGAACGCCACCGCGCTCTGCTGGGCATCCAGACGATGGGCCTGAGCGGGATGGCTCAGACGGTGAATGCTTCTGGTCGATCTTCCTGTGATTCGCCCGACGAGGTTACGAGCCTTGAACAGGCTCGATGACTCGACCATGCACTTCACGTCGCTGAAAAAGAATCCTGTTTGGACTAGACTCAGGAGCTCCAGCTGGCTCAACCCGTCGGGGTGGGTATGAACCAGGTGGAACGTTGGTGGAAAGGCCTGCGATTCAACAGGTGGGCGAGTGCTTGTAGGATTCACTGCATCGACCTCCTCTTGTGCGTTGGCTGCCAGACTAGCCATTTTGATTCCCAAGCACGTCCGGCGCCCTTCCACCTTCACAATAGCCCAATACGGTCACCAATGTGGATGCGATACCGGTGACTTCTAACTAAAATGGCATACCGCCCGTCTAGCAACGTGTACAAGCACTTCAATTAATGAGAATTTTCGCACCATTACCTGGAGAATATGTCGCATCAGCGCTTAAGCGAGGCAATGAGCTTCTAGGTATTAAATCTCTAAAAACTGAAGATTTCTATATAAAACCGATACCTCGTGTTGGCTTCGGGATTAGTAAAACCTTAAGCACCGTGCAAGCAGAGTGGCGGCCGCATCAAGAATTTTATTACCCAAAACTGCTAGACGACCACAAAATTTCCGAACTAGTCCTAAACGACCACACTTTGTATCCTATGATAGCTGCGCTTGGTCGTCATCGAGCGACCGCAATCGTCACACCAAAGACTTGGCAGAAAGTTTGTCCAGATTGCGTTCTCGAAGACTTGAATAACTGCGGAAGCCCCTATATTCATTGCAGGCACGTGTTGGGTTCCGTACAGGTTTGCAGTACTCATGCTTGCACTCTAATCGAAACATGTCCGGTCTGCTCAATGCCACTGAAAAAGCACGAGATTGGTCACCTAGCCAAGTGCAGCAAGCAGGGCAAATGGTCAAGACGTCAAAAGCGAGAATTCGGATCAACCCGTCATATGTACGCCAAATTTGTCGCAGATCTTCTGGGCTACCGCGGCCCGATGATACATGGCTCTTCGCATTTAAGGGTGTAGCTGATTTCTAAACCCTCCTGACTTCAGCAAGCACCTGGCTATGTAATTGGTT
>NZ_WIVZ01000166.1:0-262 GCF_009600325.1 Pseudomonas sp. FSL R10-2189 | reverse complement strand
CACTGCTGGAAACGCTGGATAACCACAAGGAGGGGGGGCACTGACAGCCCGCTGACCAATGGCTGGAAAGCGGGGATGCCCGGGGGCTGTTGATGTTTCGTTGTGGCTCACAACGAAACGTCAACCAACCCTGGAGGTATCAGCTTTCCAGCCAGACGTCGCGCGCCCAGTGCCAGACCGATTCCCAGGTTTCTTCAGTGACGAGTTCTTCTTCGCCGGACCACAGCACCACGGTGCCGTCTTCTTCCACGCAGTAGTAGTC
>NZ_WIVZ01000165.1:0-263 GCF_009600325.1 Pseudomonas sp. FSL R10-2189 | reverse complement strand
TAGCCCAGTTCGATTTCCCAACGCTGACTGTAAAGATCGACGATCTCATCGCACGGGAAGCGCAGCGGATCGGTCATCAGAAGCCGCTTGCCCGGCAGCATGATGTCCATGTGATTCACAACATCCCAAGCAGACATCCGGCGAAACAACGCCATGCTGATGATGCACCACACTAGGCTTTCAAGCGGAAGACGGCGCTTGCGAATGGTCGAGACACCCGCGCTTTCGAAGGCTTGCTTGACGATGTCTGGATCGAGTAAGGC
>NZ_WIVZ01000164.1:0-264 GCF_009600325.1 Pseudomonas sp. FSL R10-2189 | reverse complement strand
AGTCCAAGGCGCTGGCAGGCGTCATGTCCCGCAGACTGCCTAAGCGCTGTTCTTGGAGATAGACAGTGATTTGTTTCAGACGGGATTCGTAGTTGCGGACGGTGCTGACCGATTTGATGCGCCCACCCTGCAGCTGCTTCATCACTGAGGCAGCCTGTGTTGCCGGTTTAGCGAACTTAGCCATCCTGGCGGTTTTGGTGCAGCCAGCGATTTACCGTTGAGCGTGCGACAGTGATTCCCTGTTCAGCAAGCCAGGTCTGTAAC
>NZ_WIVZ01000163.1:0-267 GCF_009600325.1 Pseudomonas sp. FSL R10-2189 | reverse complement strand
CGATAGGACGCAAGCGCAAGCGCGCAGCTTGTACTGTGGCGCTTACCAAATCATGCCCTTCGTCGTACAGGGTTTTGGCGAATTCGATGATCAGGATTGCGTTCTTTGCCGACAAACCAATGATGGTAATCAAGCCCACCTTGAAGAACACATCATTGGGCATGCCGCGAAAGGTCACAGCCAGTACCGCGCCAAGCACGCCCAGCGGGACGACGAGTAAAACCGCCGTGGGGATCGACCAGCTTGCATAGAGCGCTGCCAGGCACA
>NZ_WIVZ01000162.1:0-272 GCF_009600325.1 Pseudomonas sp. FSL R10-2189 | reverse complement strand
ATCCCGAGGACCTTGAGGTACCGCCGGGAACCCCAGTCGTGATGGCTGGCTCTCCGTGCAGTCGTTTCTCGACCGTCGGATGTGACCAGGCCTCCGGTGTGCGTACCGCCGTTAACTATCTCTTGGCATTGGGGCATCGCACAGTCCACCTCGTCAGCGGCCCGGACTACTCCCGCCAGGCTGTGGTACGCCGCCAGGCCTGGCAAGAGTGCTTGGAGACCAACGACCGCGAGATCCCCGATGTCATCATCGGGGGCTGGACGGCCTCGTCA
>NZ_WIVZ01000161.1:0-273 GCF_009600325.1 Pseudomonas sp. FSL R10-2189 | reverse complement strand
CACTGTGACGCCGTGTGACATTTCCACTGTGACGCTCTGTGACGCTGGCTCGAAAGCACCGTACACACGCAGTAACTCCGCGGTGTCGATATAGCGACGTCCATCGGACTCTAAGCCATATGATATACGGCCTTCGGTCATTGCCCGGTATATGGACCGGCGCGTTCTGCCGATCAGTGACGCGGCTTCATCTATGGTGTGACGCATGGTGCTCTACCGTCATATGACGCGTCACACTCTTTAGCCTGGCTGGTCATAGGCTCAGCTCGCTGT
>NZ_WIVZ01000160.1:0-275 GCF_009600325.1 Pseudomonas sp. FSL R10-2189 | reverse complement strand
CACCTAGACTCGCCAACTGGACCGAAACAACCTCCGTCGTTTGTCGCGTATCAGCCAACGTCGTTCACGAGGACAGCTCCGATGATCAACCCCGACAAATTCACGGAAGCTATTATGGGTTCTATGACATGATTGAGTCCCAGGAAGGCGAAGCAACAGGCCGATCCCGCGATCTTGCCCTATTCGCTCGAGTCACCAACCAAGGCGATTCCCATCTGTGGCTCTCCTCCCTCCTTCCTCTCAATGGATCTGGAACCTACCCATGCTACCTAAAC
>NZ_WIVZ01000159.1:0-277 GCF_009600325.1 Pseudomonas sp. FSL R10-2189 | reverse complement strand
CAATACTGTCATGCCAATGGCCCCTGTCATGACGCTCAAGAAGTATCAGCAGTTGTTCGAGCGGGTGGCTCATGTGTGGAAGTCCAATCAGCACATGATCATGGCAATGGAATACAGGGAGACCCCGCATGACCTTCTCGGAGTGGCTCACGGATACTTCTATCCTTATCACCACTACACTGGCAGGCCACAGGTTGTCGATCGTCGTGACGTTTTTATGGACTCCTTGCTCGATCAGTTCGGCGGGGTTCTGATCAACACGTCATTCAACTATCAC
>NZ_WIVZ01000158.1:0-279 GCF_009600325.1 Pseudomonas sp. FSL R10-2189 | reverse complement strand
GATCTTGGCCGCGAGCGGGGCCCTGTGGTGGACAGGGCAGACGGTGGCGGAGAATTTCCAGATCATCGAGCAGCAGAAGGCCACGATGGCCCGCGCCCAGGCTCTGGGGATGGAGTTCTACTCCGACGGAAAAGACGAGTACCTCCTCCTGCCCAAAGGGAAGAAGGCGTCCAGCGGGTGGAATTTCAAGGACCTAGGCCGAGAGGCCGTGAAGTTGGAGAAGTAGGCTATGACGGAGATCGAGAAGGCCTTGCTAGACGCCTTGGAGAGTTTACAGAG
>NZ_WIVZ01000015.1:0-125230 GCF_009600325.1 Pseudomonas sp. FSL R10-2189 | reverse complement strand
TGGTGTCCACTTAAAATCAGGTGGACACCATCGCCTTAGGCGACGCTCTCAGGTAGGTGTGTTGCCCGGACGGTTACATTAGAATGCTGCCCTGGCGTGTCATCTGCAATTCATGACACGAGCCTGTGACGCCGCTAATGGCACCATGATGTTTAACAATCGGATATGCCATGTAGTGCTCTCGCCAGTCAGACCTAGGGGCAATCGACATACGAGCTTTAGAATCTGCGCGCAGCCAACGAATCTCGCATCAACACAATCAAGGCCCCTGCCGCACAACCAAAAGCCACACCCAGAACTACAAACAAGATTTTCCTGGGTTTGATTGGACTCAGAGGTTCCAGTGCTTTACGGTCAATTGCCACTAACTGAATACCACTGAAATCAAGATTGCCAGCCTTACCCAAGCGTGAAATTTCAGCTCGAAAGGGCTGTACCCCATTCAGAAAAAGTTCCTCATTTTCACGCTTTTCAAGCACTTCAACTTCACGATTATTTTGTAGCATCCACATTTCACGCGCGATGTGAGCGATACGCGCCTCAGTGAAGTCATCACTGTTACGCTTCAACAATGCAGAGCGTTCCGCTTCGAGGATCTCGACCCCCATAAAATAAAGTGGGATCTGCTGATTGTTGATCTCGGTGTACATGGTAGGCCCTTCACCCACGCGAGAACTCTCAGCCAAACCCGATGGCGTCGTTGGCTTTTGAATCCCCAACGACTGAGCAATATCGATTGCCTCCTTTAATTGAGCTATTCGATCCATTCGCCCAACCCTGAGCTGCTTTCGTAGCGCAACAAGTTCGTCCTGCAATTTCGAACGCTGAACGCCATCGCTCTCCAGCAATGTTGCAATGCGGGCTTGCTTGCTCACGTCATATTCAGCGCGAGCCGCGTCGATGCTGTCCTCAAGTTCCACAAGACGGTTCTCAATGATGATCTTGAGGTCAGCTTCTATATGTTTACGCTCCACTTCAATTGCATACTCAACGAAGCCATTGAGAATTTGGGCACCGTCAACGCCTTCGGGATAATTCAGCTCCAAGCGAATAAGAGCACTTGTCGACCCGACCTTATTGATAGGGGGCGTAATCACCTTCAACGAAGCTCTATTGAAGGACTCAAAGCTCTGCTCAAGCGTAACGCCTGGCCGCTGCAAATAACTGAACAGTGCCTGATTCGCCCTAAAAAAACCTAAGCGCACTCCATATGACTCAAGAGCTGAGCCCACTCTTGTCAGTGCCTCATCGGGAGGAAGTGTGTAGACACCTGAACGGTTAAGTGCATCCAGCGCATTAAGCGCAACCGGACGAAGCACGCTGGCAACCTGATACTCAGATGTGATGAGTCTGGTATAGGTATAAGCAGACAAACCAAAGAGTGTGCCCAGTAGCAGAATCAGACGCCTGCCCTGCCAAATCAGTTTGTAAATGCCAAAAATATCGATGTTATGCCGTGAGACGGCACTGGAAACAGAGGAAGTATTGCTCACCAACAAAGCCTGCTTTCAATGAAACATGGCGGGCTCGGTTGCAGGGATATTCATTGCTGGACAGCAGGTGTGTAAATCAGAGCACCTGAATAAGCAGGGAAATAGCTGGCAATCGAGGATTGGCCGTATTCTGCATGCATTACCAAGGCGTACATAGAATACGAAGCCTGACTTTCTGTAGGACTTTTCCTATGAAAGCGACTGCTGCGGGACCAAGGAGGCGCTCCTTGCCCCGATGCGCCAAGCTCTTTGTTTTAAGGCTGCAACACGCTGCGCTTCAATCGTGCAGCTTTTCGCTTGTATGCAATAAAGCCCATTGCAGGCCCAATCAGCATGCCAAGCAGCAATGCACCGATAAAAAACAGTGAAGCTGGCAGCTCAGGTGTACTCCACCCAAGAAAAACCAAAGACGTGGGCTGCTGGTTTTCGAGAATAAAAATCATCGTCCCGAAAATAACTACCAGCGCAAAAGCCACCAGAACTGCACGCTTAACGCTACTCATCTGTAACTCCCATGTCCCTAAGGATTAAATATCGTCTTCCTCATCTTCGTTCACTCGATCCCGTAGCTCTTTACCCGGCTTGAAATGAGGAACAAATTTACCGTCGAGACTTACAGACTGGCCGGTTTTTGGGTTACGGCCGACCCGTGGTGCACGGTAATGCAGCGAAAAACTACCAAAGCCACGGATTTCAATTCGATCTCCGGTCGCCAAGCACTGCGACATTTGTTCAAGCATGGTCTTGATAGCCAGCTCTACATCTTTGGATGAGAGTAGCCCTTGATGGGTGACAATTCGTTCGATCAACTCCGACTTCGTCATATTTTTCCCTTCTTTTTCAAGCAGCTAGATCAGCGCTTCAAAGGTTTTAGCATGATCAATCGAATTTGAACAGCCCAGATCTTGACTTATCTTTGCAGACCTCTGCGCAATTGCTCAGGTATGCCTGACATACCTGCTAACCATCACTTCAGGTGCAGCGCACCATCAACTTGCCCGATATGCGCGCTGAGAGGCTCTAACCGTTAATTTAGATGGATCCCGTGTACCAGAGCTGGGCGCTATAAAAGCCTCCAAAATCGCTGCATAGCGGCCCTGAGCAGGCAAAACTCAAATCGCAGGCAACAAAAAAGGGCGACCTAAGTCGCCCTTTTTCTATGGTCAATCAGAACTTAGTTCTGTTTTTCCATTTGTGCACGCAGCAGGTCGCCCAGAGTGGTCGGACCAGCAGCGATCTCAGAGGTAGCTGGCTTGTCGCGCAGGCTCTGGATTGCTTCCTTCTCGTCTTCAACGTCTTTCGACTTGATGGACAGTTGGATTACGCGGCTCTTGCGATCAACGCTGATGATCTTGGCTTCTACTTCTTCGCCTTCTTTCAGAACGTTACGCGCGTCTTCGATGCGGTCACGGCTGATTTCGGAGGCTTTCAGAGTTGCTTCGATATCGTTGGCCAGAGTGATAATGGCGCCTTTAGCGTCAACTTCTTT
This sequence comes from Pseudomonas sp. FSL R10-2189, assembly GCF_009600325.1. Classification (NCBI taxonomy): domain Bacteria; kingdom Pseudomonadati; phylum Pseudomonadota; class Gammaproteobacteria; order Pseudomonadales; family Pseudomonadaceae; genus Pseudomonas; species Pseudomonas sp. FSL R10-2189. The sequence continues at coordinate 122,248 of NZ_WIVZ01000015.1, read as the reverse complement.
CACGATGCCCTTAACGATTGCGCCTTTGTCGTTCTCTTGTACGTACTCGGAGAACGGATCGCTTTCCAGCTGCTTGATACCCAGGGAGATACGCTCACGCTCTGGATCAACAGACAGGATAACGGTGTCAAGCTCGTCGCCCTTCTTGAAACGACGTACAGCTTCTTCGCCCACTTCGTTCCAGGAGATGTCGGACAGGTGAACCAGGCCGTCGATGCCGCCGTCCAGACCAATGAAGATACCGAAATCGGTGATCGACTTGATGGTGCCGGAGATTTTATCGCCCTTGTTGAACTGGCCAGAGAAATCTTCCCATGGGTTAGATTTGCACTGCTTGATGCCCAGGGAGATGCGACGACGCTCTTCGTCGATGTCCAGAACCATAACTTCCACTTCGTCGCCGACTTGTACGACTTTCGAAGGGTGGATGTTTTTGTTGGTCCAGTCCATTTCAGAAACGTGTACCAGACCTTCAACGCCTTCTTCCAGCTCAGCGAAGCAGCCGTAGTCGGTCAGGTTGGTTACACGAGCGGTAACGCGAGTGCTTTCTGGGTAACGGGCTTTGATAGCAACCCATGGATCTTCGCCCAGTTGCTTCAGGCCCAGGGAAACACGATTGCGTTCGCGATCGTACTTCAGAACCTTGACATCGATCTCGTCGCCAACGTTGACGATTTCGGAAGGATGCTTGATGCGCTTCCAGGCCATGTCAGTGATGTGCAGCAGGCCATCAACGCCACCCAGATCGACGAATGCGCCGTAGTCGGTGAGGTTTTTGACGATACCTTTAACTTGCTGACCTTCTTGCAGGGATTCCAGCAGAGCTTCACGCTCAGCCGAGTTCTCTGCTTCAAGTACGCTGCGACGCGAAACAACAACGTTGTTGCGCTTCTGGTCAAGCTTGATGACCTTGAATTCCAGCTCTTTGCCTTCCAGGTGCGTGGTGTCGCGCACTGGACGAACGTCAACCAGAGAACCTGGCAGGAACGCACGGATGCCGTTAACGTCGACAGTGAAGCCGCCTTTAACCTTACCGTTGATAACGCCCTTGACCACTTCTTCAGCTGCGAAGGCTGCTTCCAGAACGATCCAGCATTCAGCGCGCTTGGCTTTTTCACGGGACAGCTTGGTTTCGCCAAAGCCGTCTTCGACCGCGTCCAGCGCAACGTGAACTTCATCACCGATGTTGATGTTCAGTTCGCCAGCGTCGTTGTGGAACTGCTCCAGCGGGATGAGGCCTTCAGACTTCAAACCAGCGTGAACGGTAACCCAACCAGCTTGGTAATCGATATCAACGATGATAGCGGTGATGATCGAGCCAGCCTGAAGATTCAGGGTTTTTAGGCTTTCTTCAAACAGTTCTGCAAAGCTTTCGCTCATTTTAATTCCTGTTGATCAAGGGCGAAGGAATACGCCCATCTGCCACATTCCAGACAATGTGGGTTACGTTCATATAAAAGAAGGCATGCAGGACTATTTCTGGTCTCCTGCACGCGTTCTTGGTCATCCGGCGAGATCGCGAAGGGCGATTTCACTCTTGATGCGTTCTAACACCTGCTCGATGGATAACTCCGTGGAGTCAAGCTGTATGGCATCAGCCGCCGGCTTTAGCGGGGCTATTGCACGCTGCGTGTCACGCTCATCACGGGCACGTATCTCATCCAACAGACGCGGGAGACTAACATCATCCCCCTTGGCCTTCAACTGCAAGTAACGGCGACGGGCCCTCTCCTCGGCGCTGGCCGTCAGGAAAATCTTCAGCGGCGCCTCAGGAAAAACCACTGTTCCCATGTCGCGACCGTCGGCAACCAGCCCCGGAAACTCCCTGAATGCACGCTGACGCTGCAGCAAAGCCTCGCGAACAGCGGGTAACGCCGCCACTTGCGATGCACCCTTAGCAACCGTCTCATTACGAATAGCCAGCGTGACGTCTTCACCCTCGAGGATGATACGCGCCGATTTACCTTCCGTCGCCCCGACGAACTGCACGTCAAGGTGAGCCGCCAACTGACTTAACAACGCTTCGTTATCGAACGCGACACCATGATTGACAGCAGCAAACGCCAGCAAACGGTATAAGGCGCCAGAATCCAGCAATGCCCAGCCCAAATGCTCGGCCAGGCGACCTGCAACGGTACCCTTGCCCGAACCGCTAGGTCCGTCGATGGTGATGACTGGCGCCACCGAGATCACGACTGCGCCTCTTGCGCCACACGAATACCGACCTGTTTGCACAGCGCCAGGAAGTTCGGGAAAGACGTCGCGACGTTAGCGCAATCGTGAATACGGATTGGCGCCGTAGCGCGCAGCGAAGCAATGCTGAATGCCATCGCAATACGGTGGTCGCCATGACCATGAACCTCACCGCCACCGATGGAACCGCCATCAATAATGATACCGTCAGGGGTCGGTTCGCATTTGACGCCCAAGGTCAGCAAGCCGTCAGCCATCACCTGGATACGGTCCGACTCCTTGACCCGCAGCTCTTCGGCGCCGCGCAGAACAGTACGACCTTCAGCCACCGCCGCAGCCACGAACAGCACCGGGAATTCATCGATGGCCAATGGCACCAGCGCTTCCGGAATGTCGATACCTTTAAGCTTGGCAGCCCGAACACGCAGGTCCGCCACTGGCTCGCCGCCCACTTCGCGCTGATTTTCGAGGGTGATGTCAGCACCCATCAAGCGCAAAATGTCAATCACGCCTGTGCGAGTAGGGTTGATGCCTACGTGCTCCAGCAACAGGTCCGACCCTTCAGCGATGGAAGCCGCAACCAGGAAGAACGCCGACGACGAGATATCGCCCGGCACTTCGATATGCGTCGCCGTGAGCTTGTGGCCCGACTCGACCGACGCCGTAGGTCCGTTGACACTGACCGGGTAACCAAAACCACGCAACATGCGCTCGGTGTGATCGCGGGTTGGCGCTGGCTCAGTGACAGAGGTCGTGCCTTCGGCATACAAACCCGCCAGCAACAGGCAGGACTTCACTTGGGCACTGGCCATTGGCAATGTGTAATTCACGCCTTTGAGCGCGTGACCGCCACGAATGGTCATGGGCGGGCGACCCTCAGCCGCCGTTTCGATCACAGCGCCCATTTCACGCAGCGGGTTGGCCACACGGTTCATTGGGCGCTTGGTCAGCGATGCATCACCGGTCAGCGTCGTGTCAAAGCTCTGTGCGGCCAAAAGACCCGACAACAAGCGCATCGACGTACCTGAGTTACCCAGATATATGGGCCCAGGTGGCGCTTTCAAGCCATGCAGGCCAACGCCGTGAATGGTCACTCGACCCTGGTGCGGTCCTTCAATGACAACGCCCATGTCACGGAACGCTTGCAACGTTGCCAGAGCGTCTTCGCCCTCAAGAAAACCTTCAACCTGCGTCGTGCCCTCAGCCAACGAGCCGAGCATGATCGAGCGGTGAGAAATGGACTTGTCGCCTGGCACACGGATTTGGCCAGTTACAGTGCCACCTGGTTCAGCCAGGAAAATCAGATCATTTGAATTCATAGGGTCCACATATGCCCGGCGGGCCAGGATTTTACTGAAATGCTCTCGAGCAACCCGGGCGCGGGTAAAAACGCCCAGCAATTGATGCCCGTCCCCTGCATCGACCGCGTCGCGCAAGGCGTCGAGGTCGCTACGAAATGTATCCAATGTGCGCAGCACCGCCTCGCGGTTAGCGAGGAAGATGTCATGCCACATTACCGGGTCGCTCCCGGCGATTCTTGTGAAATCGCGGAAGCCCCCTGCAGCGTACCGAAAGATCTCCAGATTCTCATTGCGCTTGGCAAGAGAATCGACCAACCCAAACGCCAGCAGGTGCGGCAGATGACTGGTTGCAGCGAGGACTTCGTCGTGGCGTTCGACCTGCATATGTTCAACATCTGCACCCAGTGCGCGCCACAACGTATCGACCAGGGCCAGCGCAGCAGGATCGGTTTCGGCCACAGGCGTCAAAATAACCTTGTGCCGCTCGAACAGACTGGCATTTGAAGCCTCGACACCGCTTTGCTCAGACCCGGCAATTGGATGCCCCGGCACGAAACGCGGCGGCATGGCACCAAACGCCTGAGCTGCAGCGCGCACCACGTTACCCTTGGCACTGCCGACATCGGTCAATACCGCATGGCCCAGATCAATGCCCGCCAATAAGGCGAGCATTTTCTCCATCGCCAGAATTGGCACGGCCAACTGAATAACGTCGGCGCCACGGCAAGCCACCGCCAGATCAGCTTCACAACGATCAACCACACCCAGTTCGACTGCCAGGGCTCGCGACCTCGGGTTCAGATCAACACCGACCACCTCGGCGCACAAGCCACTTTCACGCATACCTTTAGCGAAAGAGCCACCAATCAGGCCCAATCCCACAACCACCAGCCGGCCTACAATAGGCGCAACAGGTTTCAGCGATATAACATCAACCACGAGCAAGAACCTTGGCCAGCGCCTCAAGCAAGCGGGTGTTTTCCGCTGGCAGACCAATGGTGATACGCAAGTGATTCGGCATGCCGTAGTTGGCCACCGGGCGCACAATTACGCCTTCACGCAGCAAGCCTTGATAAACCGGCGCTGCGACCTGCCCCAGATCCACCGCAATAAAATTGCCTTTGGATGGAATCCACTGCAAGCCCAACTCACGGAAGCCGTCTTGCAACTGCTCCATGCCCGCCTCGTTGAGGCGGCGGCTTTCGGCCAGATAGTCGGCATCTTGTAGCGCAGCGCAGGCCGCGGCCAGCGCCAGGCTATTGACATTGAATGGCTGGCGAACGCGGTTTAACACGTCGGCCACCACAGCGCTCGACAACCCGTACCCTACCCGCAAGGCGGCCAGGCCATAAGCCTTGGAGAAGGTTCGCGAGACCAGCAAGTTCGGGTAAGCCGACAAGAACTCCACGCCATCCGGCAATTCACTGCCTTCTGCGTACTCGATATACGCCTCGTCCAGAACCACCAGCACACGCTCAGGCACATCTTGCAAAAACTCGTTGAGCGCCTCGGCGCTGAACCAGGTGCCGGTCGGGTTGTTCGGGTTGGCGAGGAACACCACACGGGTGTTCTCGTCTATAGCCCCCAGCATGGCCGGCAAGTCATGCCCCCAATCTTTGGCCGGGACAACATGCGCCGTCGCACCAATGGCCTGGGTCACGATCGGGTACACCGCGAACGCATGCTCGCTGAACACGGCATTCAAGCCTGGCGCCAGGTACGCACGCGCAACTAGTTCCAGAATGTCGTTAGAACCATTGCCCAGCGTCACTTGATTCAGTTGCACGCCAGTTTGCTCGGCCAGCAAGGTTTTCAGGGCGAAACCGTTGCCGTCTGGATAACGCGTCAACTCAGTCAGTTCTTCACGAATGGCCGCCAGCGCCTTGGGGCTTGCACCCAAAGGGTTTTCGTTGCTGGCCAGTTTGACGATGGTCGCCGGATCAATATCCAGCTCACGCGCCAGCTCGTCCACAGGCTTGCCCGGGACGTATGGCGAAAGTTGCTGCACGCCCGGCTGTGCCAGGGCGAGGAAATCACCGCTCATGTAAACCGCCTCAGAGAACCGCTTTCGGATAGGAGCCCAGCACTTTGAGCGCTACGGCCTCCTGACTGATCTGCTCCAGCACACTTTTGACCAACGGGTCGCGGTGGTGGCCAGCAAAGTCAATAAAGAACACATAGGTCCACTTGCCGCTGCGCGATGGACGCGTCTCAATGCGCGTGAGGTCGATGCCGTTTTCATGGAATGGCACCAACAGCTCATGCAGCGCACCCGGACGGTTGCTCATCGACACGATAATCGAGGTTTTGTCGTCCCCGGTCGGCGGCACTTCCTGGTTGCCAATCATCAAGAAGCGCGTGGAGTTATCCGGGCGATCTTCGATTTTTTCAGCCAGACGGGTCAGACCGTACAGGCCTGCTGCCATATCGCCAGCAATCGCTGCGGAGTTCCACTCGCCTTTAACCCGCTTGGCCGCCTCGGCATTGCTCGACACGGCAATGCGCTCAACGTTCGGGTAGTGCGCGTCCAGCCATTTGCGGCACTGGGCCAACGACTGGGCATGCGAATAGATACGGCTAATGCTGTCAGTTTTGGTGTTTTCGCCCACCAGCAGGTGGTGGTGGATACGCAGCTCAACTTCGCCGCAGATCACCATGTCGTGCTCAAGGAAACTGTCCAGCGTATGGTTAACAGCGCCTTCGGTAGAGTTCTCTACCGGCACCACACCAAAGTTCACCGCACCCGCCGCCACTTCACGGAACACTTCATCAATCGCAGCCATCGGCTTGCTGATGACCGCGTGACCAAAGTGCTTCATGGCCGCAGCTTGGGTAAAGGTGCCTTCAGGGCCCAGATAAGCCACTTTCAGCGGCTGCTCCAGCGCCAGGCAAGAAGACATGATTTCGCGGAACAACCGCGCCATCTCTTCGTTGCCCAACGGGCCCTTGTTGCGCTCCATCACACGCTTAAGCACCTGAGCTTCACGCTCAGGGCGGTAAAAGACCGGCACTTCGCCTTCAGCCAGCGACGCCATCTTGACCCGTGCCACTTCCTGAGCGCAGCGGGCACGCTCACTGATCAGCTCCAGAACCTTCTCGTCCAGGCTGTCGATACGCAGGCGCAAGGCCTTGAGTTCTTGCTCGGACATTAGCCGTGTTCCTTCTCGAACTCTGCCATGTAAGCCACCAGCGCATTCACTGCGTGGATGTCCACGGCGTTATAGATCGACGCACGCATGCCGCCCACCGAGCGATGGCCTTTGAGGTTCAACAGGCCGCGAGCGTCAGCACCCGCCAGGAATGGCTTGTCGAGACGGTCGTCAGCCAGACGGAACGGCACGTTCATCCACGAGCGGTCAGTCTTGTTGATCGGGTTGCTGTACAAGCCACTGGCGTCGATGAAGTCGTACAAAGTGCGCTTTTTAACTTCATTGAGCTTGCCGATGGCTTCAACGCCACCCTGCTCTTTCAGCCACTCAAACACCAGGCCAGACAAGTACCAGGCCAGCGTTGGCGGGGTGTTGTACATCGAGCCATTGTCGGCGGCGACCTTGTAATCGAGCATGGTCGGGCAGAACGAGCGTGCACGCCCCAGCAGGTCTTCGCGGATGATGTTCACCACGATACCGCTTGGGCCAATGTTCTTCTGTGCGCCAGCGTAGATCATGCCGAAACGGGAAACGTCGACTGGGCGCGACAGGATGTCCGAGGACATATCGGCAACCAGCGGAACGTCGCCGGTTTGCGGAATCCAGTCAAACTCCAGGCCGCCGATGGTTTCGTTCGGCGCATAGTGAACATAGGCCGCGTCTTTGGAGAGGTTCCACTCGTTCTGGCCAGGAATCGCAAAGTAATCGTAGTTCTTGGCGCTGGCAGCCACGTTGATGTGGCCATAGCGTGCAGCTTCTTCGATGGCTTTTTGCGACCAGATACCGGTGTCGATGTAATCCGCCGAGCCATTTTCAGGCAGCAGATTCAACGGGATCTGGGCAAATTGCTGGCTTGCGCCGCCTTGCAGAAACAGGACTTTATAGTTCGAGGGAATAGACAGCAGGTCGCGCAGATCCTGCTCAGCCTTGGTTGCAATGGACACGAACTCATCGCTGCGATGGCTCATTTCCATAACCGAGAGGCCCTTGCCATGCCAGTCGAGCAACTCAGACTGGGCACGCAACAGGACGGCTTCAGGAAGCGCAGCAGGACCTGCGCAGAAGTTATAGGCTCGTTTGCTCACATCCACTCTCGCTCTGATTTGGTGGGTCATGCAATAAATCAACAAGAGCTGCACCGCATGGCAAAGCGCCAATCTGTTCTGTGCACACCGGCCTGGCGGCTCAAAAAAATCAGTGCTTCGCTACACGTTGCAGCCCCAACACATACAACAAGGGGGCGAATCTTCATCCGCCCCCTGTGTGTCCGCTTATTCCTGCGGTTCTTCTTCGTCAGCGCCAGCCTCTAGCGGCTGCTCGTCGTCAACGCCATCCTGGATGGCCTCGCCCTCGAGTTCAACGTCATCGTCGAGTTCTTCGCCTTCCACTTCCGAAGGCTCCTGTACCCGCTCAAGCCCGACCAGCGTTTCATCGCTGGCCAGTTTGATCAAGGTCACGCCCTGAGTGTTACGACCCAGGCTCGACACTTCGTCAACACGCGTACGCACCAACGTACCCTGGTCAGAAATCAGCATGATTTCTTCGCCATCCTGAACCTGGACAGCGCCAACCAGACGACCGTTACGCTCGTTGCTGACCATGGCAATTACGCCCTGACCGCCACGCTTGTACTCAGGGAACTCGCTGATCGCCGTACGCTTGCCGTAGCCACGCTCGGACGCCGTAAGGATCTGGCTGCCTTCTTCCGGGATCAGCATCGAGATCAGCTTTTGACCTTCTGGCAGACGCATGCCGCGAACACCACGGGCCGTACGGCCCATCGCACGTACGTCGGACTCTTTAAAGCGAGTCACTTTGCCACCGTCGGAGAACAGCATGACTTCGCGCTCGCCATCAGTGATAGCAGCGCTGATCAGTACGTCGCCTTCGTCCAGCTCCAGGGCGATCAGCCCCACGCTGCGTTGACGGCTGAAAGATTCCAGCGGGGTCTTCTTCACGGTGCCGTTAGCGGTAGCCATGAAGATGAAATGACCTTCGGTGTATTCCTCGACCGGCAACATGGTGGTGATGTATTCACCCTCATCCAGCGGCAGCAGGTTGACCAGCGGACGACCGCGCGCGGCACGGGACGCTTCTGGAATTTCGTAAGTCTTGAGCCAGTACACCTTGCCCTTGCTGGAGAACAGCAACAGCGTGGTGTGGCTGTTGGCTACCAGCAGGTGAGCAATGTAGTCCTCATCTTTCACGCCAGTGGCCGACTTGCCTTTACCGCCACGACGCTGAGCCTGGTACGCAGCCAACGGCTGGGTCTTGGCATAGCCACCGTGGGAGATGGTCACAACGCGCTCTTCTTCCGGAATCATGTCGCCCAGTGTCAGGTCGAGACGATGATCCAGAATTTCGGTACGGCGCACGTCGCCGTATTCCGCACGAATGACTTCCAGCTCTTCGCGGATCACTTCCATCAAGCGCACAGCGCTGTTGAGAATGCGGATCAGCTCGCCGATCTGGTTCAGAATCTCTTGGTACTCAGCCAGCAGCTTCTCGTGCTCAAGACCGGTCAAGCGGTGCAGGCGCAATTCAAGAATAGCCTGAGCCTGTTCTGGCGACAGGAAGTACTTGCCGTCGCGCAGACCATATTGCGGGTCAAGGTTTTCAGGGCGGCATGAGTCGGCACCGGCACGTTCAACCATCGCCACTACCGCCGTCGACTCCCAAGGGGTGCTGATCAGCGCTTCCTTGGCTTCAGATGGCGTAGGCGACGCTTTGATCAGCGCAATCACCGGGTCGATGTTGGACAGTGCAACGGCCTGACCTTCAAGGATATGGCCACGCTCACGGGCTTTACGCAGCTCGAAGACGGTACGACGGGTCACCACTTCACGACGGTGACGCACGAACGCTTCAAGCAGGTCCTTGAGGTTCAGGATGCGCGGACGGCCGTCGATCAGGGCAACAATGTTGATCCCGAACACGCTTTGCAGCTGGGTCTGTGCATAGAGGTTATTGAGAATAACCTCAGGCACTTCACCACGACGCAGCTCGATCACAACACGCATGCCGTCTTTGTCGGACTCATCACGCAGCTCGGTGATGCCTTCGAGCTTCTTCTCTTTAACCAGTTCAGCGATCTTCTCGATCAGACGCGCCTTGTTCAACTGGTAAGGCAGCTCAGTGATCACGATCTGCTGACGGCCGCCAACCTTGTCGATGTCTTCGATAACCGAACGGGCGCGCATGTAAATGCGACCACGGCCAGTGCGATAGGCTTCGATGATGCCGGCACGGCCGTTGATGATGGCCGCTGTTGGAAAATCCGGGCCCGGGATGAACTGCATCAGTTCGTCGACGCTCAACTCCGGGTTGTCGATCAATGCCAGGCAGCCATCAATGACTTCACCCAGGTTGTGCGGCGGGATGTTGGTGGCCATGCCCACAGCAATACCGCTGGAGCCGTTGACCAACAAGTTGGGAATACGCGTTGGCATGACCGCCGGGATCAGTTCAGTGCCGTCATAGTTCGGCACCCAATCCACGGTTTCTTTATGCAAGTCGGCCAGCAGTTCGTGAGCCAACTTGGTCATGCGCACTTCGGTGTATCGCATGGCAGCGGCGTTGTCGCCGTCAACCGAACCGAAGTTACCCTGACCGTCTACCAGCAGGTAGCGCAGGGAGAATGGCTGAGCCATTCGAACGATGGTGTCGTAAACGGCCGTATCACCATGCGGGTGATACTTACCGATAACGTCACCGACCACACGGGCAGATTTCTTGTACGGCTTGTTCCAGTCGTTACTCAGTTCGCTCATCGCAAACAGCACACGCCGGTGCACGGGCTTCAAGCCATCGCGCGCATCAGGCAGTGCCCGGCCGACAATTACGCTCATTGCGTAGTCGAGGTAGGACTGTTTCAGCTCGTCTTCGATATTGACCGGGAGGATTTCTTTGGCCAGTTCGCCCATGAGAAGCCTGATTCCTTTTTCGGGTGAAACTTCGCCACATCCATTCGGGACGAACGAAGCTCGCCGCCGCTGGCCACGTGCCACGCAACGACTTACGACAAATCAACGAGTTAACCTACGGATTTGCGCAGTAAGGGCAACCCTTGCAGGGCACCCCGGAAACCGCCGGATGTTATCACAATCGCCGCCACGCACCTATCCCCCAGATGCGCATGGAGCATAGTAATTGGACCGATTGCAGGCTTGAGCGTGTCCAGAGGGACTCTGAGCCCACTTGAGGGGCCCTGCCACCCAGGTTTTTAGTGAGCACCGAAGGCTGCGATAGGCGCCGCAGGCCTTCGTTTGTATCATCTGGCAATAAGGGGGGGAGGAGCCTGCGTCAGCGCATCAATGCAACCGCTTGCGGCACATCAATTGCGCCATTTTGGCAGCGTCCGGGCGCTCAACAATGCCCTTCTCGGTCACGATCACGTCAATCAGGTCTGCCGGGGTCACGTCAAACACCGGATTGAACGCCTGAACGTCCGCGCCGACACGCTTGCCACCCACTTCCAGCAATTCACTGCCGTTACGCTCTTCAATCGGGATGTCTTCGCCGCTGGCCAGATCCATGTCGATGGTTGAACTCGGCGCAACCACCATAAAGCGCACACCGTGGTGCATGGCGTTGACCGCCAACTGATAGGTGCCGATCTTGTTTGCCACGTCACCGTTGGCGGTAATCCGGTCAGCGCCGACAATCACCCAGGTCACGCCCTTGGTTTTCATGATATGGGCTGCGGCCGAGTCCACGTTCAAAATCACCGGGATCCCTTCGTTGGCCAGTTCCCAGGCAGTCAGGCGCGAGCCTTGCAGCCACGGCCGGGTTTCATCGGCATACACCTGCTCGATCATGCCCTCGATCCATGCGCCGCGAATCACCCCCAGTGCCGTGCCAAAGCCGCCGGTTGCCAGCGCTCCGGTGTTGCAATGGGTCAATACGGTCTGAGCATTGCCCTGATGGCGACGAATCACATCGACACCCAACTGCGCCATTGTCAGATTGGCCTCGCGGTCGCTCTCATGGATCGCGACGGCTTCGTCTTCCAGCGCCTGCAGCGCATCGGGGTTGTCTTTGCAGCGCTCCAGACGGTCGCGCATGCGATTGAGCGCCCAAAACAGGTTCACTGCGGTCGGTCGCGAGTTCGCCAGCAGGGAAAAATCCTGTTCCAGCGCCGCTACCCAGTCACCGCCTGCCGCCTTGCGATCACGCGCCGCCAGCACCACGCCATAAGCCGCCGCAATACCTATCGCCGGGGCGCCACGCACCACCATGTCACGAATGGCCTGGGCAACCCCGTCAGCGTCGGTATAGGCCAGCCAGTTCTCTTCAAAAGGCAAAATGCGCTGATCCAGCAGATGCAGGGCTTCACCCTGCCAATCAATGGCCTTTACCTTTTCAGCGGCCAACAGTCGATCGCGCATGACTTCCCCTATCACCCTGATACAAAACCGCCGATTATAGCGAGCCCGCCCCCAAGACGCTCGGGTATACTTCGCGTCCTTTTTATAATGCACCGGAAGTCGTTTTTGATGCCAACCCAGCCCTTGACCTTCGACTTATTGCTGCTCCCCACCTGGCTCGTACCTGTTGAACCCGCCGGGGTCGTACTCAAGGACCACGCTGTGGGCATCCAGGACGGACGCATTATATTCATGGGGCCACGCCACCTCGCCGAAAAACACACCGCCATTGAAACCCGCGAACTCCCCGAAATGCTGCTCAGCCCGGGGTTGATCAACGCTCACGGTCATGCAGCAATGACGTTGTTCCGCGGCATGGCCGATGACCTGCCCCTGATGACCTGGCTGGAAAACCATATCTGGCCGGCCGAAGCCAAGTGGGTCGATGAGGCGTTCGTTCGCGACGGCACCGACCTGGCCATAGCCGAGCAGATCAAAGGCGGCATTACCTGCTTCAGTGACATGTATTTCTTCCCCAAGGTGGCCAGCGAGCGCGTGCACAACAGCGGTATCCGCGCACAAATTGCCTTCCCCATTCTGGACTTCCCGATTCCGGGCGCCAGCACCGCAGACGAATCCCTGCGCCAGGCGGTAGAACTGTTTGGCGACCTGAAATACCACCCGCGCATCAAAATCGCGTTCGGCCCGCACGCGCCGTATACCGTCGGTGACGAAAACCTCGAGAAAGTCCGGGTAATTGCCGACGAACTCGATGCTGCCGTACAGATGCACGTGCATGAGACCGCCTTCGAAGTGCAACAGGCCGTCGAGCACAATGCCGAACGCCCGATGGCCCGCCTTGCCCGCCTGGGCTTGCTGGGCCCGCGCTTTCAGGCCGTGCACATGACTCAAATCAACGATGAAGACCTCAGCCTTCTGGTAGAAAGCAACTCCAGCGTGATCCATTGCCCTGAATCCAACCTCAAATTGGCCAGCGGTTTCTGCCCGGTTGAGCGTTTGTGGCAAGCCGGCGTCAATGTCGCGGTTGGCACCGACGGGGCCGCCAGCAATAATGACCTCGATTTGCTCGGTGAAACCCGCACTGCTGCCCTGCTGGCCAAAGCCGTATCCGGCTCGGCCACGGCACTGGACGCTCACCGCGCACTGCGTATGGCAACGCTCAACGGCGCTCGCGCCCTGGGCCAGGAGAGCGAAATCGGCTCGATCGAAGTCGGCAAAGCGGCTGATATGGTGGCATTCGATCTGAGCGGTCTTGCCCAGCAGCCGGTCTACGACCCCGTCTCGCAGCTGATCTACGCCACTGGCCGCGATTGCGTGAAACATGTATGGGTCGCCGGCAAGCAACTGCTGGATAACGGCCAACTGACGTGCCTGGACGAGCAACAACTGTGCGCTACCGCCAAAGCCTGGGGCGAGCGTATAAACAGCCATACTCATTGATTCCAAGCCTCAGGGCCACGGCCCTGAGTTTTACCCGGTTTTTTAGCTTTAGAGGATTTACCCATGAGCAACGTCGACCACGCCGAGATCGCCAAATTCGAGGCGCTTGCCCATCGCTGGTGGGACCGCGAAAGCGAGTTCAAGCCGCTGCACGACATCAACCCGCTGCGGGTCAACTGGATTGACGAGCGCGTTCACCTGGCCGGCAAAAAGGTCCTCGATGTAGGCTGCGGCGGCGGCATCCTCAGCGAGTCCATGGCTCAGCGCGGGGCGACTGTCACCGGTATCGACATGGGCGAAGCCCCCCTCGCTGTCGCGCAACTGCACCAGCTCGAGTCCGGCGTCAACGTTGAGTACCGTCAAATCACTGCCGAAGAACTGGCGCTCGAAATGCCGGGCCAGTTCGACGTCGTCACCTGCCTAGAAATGCTCGAGCACGTGCCAGATCCAGCGTCAGTCATCCGCGCCTGCTACCAGATGGTCAAACCGGGCGGCCAAGTGTTCTTCTCGACCATCAACCGCAACCCCAAGTCCTACCTGTTCGCGATTATCGGCGCCGAATATGTGCTCAAGCTGATGCCACGCGGGACCCACGACTTCAAGAAGTTCATCCGCCCTTCCGAGCTGGGCGCCTGGAGCCGCCAGGCAGGTCTGAGCGTCAAGGACATCATCGGCCTGACCTACAACCCGCTGACCAAGCACTACAAACTGGCCAACGATGTAGACGTCAACTACATGATCCAGACCCTTCGCGAGGAGTAATACATGCGTTTAAGAGCAGTTCTTTTTGACATGGACGGCACCCTGCTCGACACCGCGCCGGACTTCATCGCCATCTGCCAGGCCATGCGCGCAGACCGTGACCTGCCGCCCGTGGCCGACAAACTGATTCGCGATGAAATTTCCGGCGGTGCCAAGGCGATGGTTGCCGCGACGTTCGGCATCAGCCCTGAAGCAGACAACTTCGAGGCCCTGCGCCTTGAGTTCCTTGAGCGCTATCAACGTGACTGTGCGGTCCACAGCAAGCTGTTTGACGGCATGGCCGAACTGTTGGCCGACATCGAAAAGGCTCATTTGGTATGGGGCGTTGTCACCAACAAGCCCGTACGCTTCGCCGAGCCAATCATGCAACAGCTTGGGCTGGCCGAGCGTTCCGCCCTGCTGATCTGCCCCGATCACGTCACCCGCAGTAAGCCCGACCCTGAGCCGCTTATCCTGGCCTGCAAGATGCTCGACCTGGACCCGGCCAGCGTACTGTTTGTCGGCGACGACCTGCGTGACATCGAGTCTGGCCGCGATGCCGGGACCAAAACAGCCGCCGTGCGTTATGGCTATATCCACCCCAACGACAACCCTGACCATTGGGGCGCTGACGTGGTGGTCGACCATCCGGCCGAATTGCGCAAAGTTCTGGATAACGCGATGTGCAGTTGCTAACACCCAGGCGCTGCACATGCTTCCTGCTTTTTGTTGAGGTGCTTTATGTTTGATTACACCGCCCGCCCCGACCTGCTTCAGGGCCGCATCATCCTGGTCACGGGGGCCGGTCGTGGTATTGGCGCAGCCGCCGCCAAAACCTATGCGGCCCACGGAGCGACCGTGTTGCTGCTCGGCAAGACAGAAGCCAACCTGAGCCAGGTCTACGACGACATTGAAGCCGCCGGGCACGCCAAACCGGCAGTTATCCCGTTCAACCTCGAAACCGCCCTGCCGCATCAGTACGACGAACTGGCGGCCATGATTGAAAGCGAGTTCGGGCGCCTGGACGGGCTCCTGCACAACGCCTCGATCATCGGCCCGCGCACGCCGCTGGAGCAACTGAGTGGCGAGAACTTCATGCGCGTGATGCACATCAACGTAAACGCCATGTTTATGCTGACCAGCACACTGCTTCCGTTGCTCAAACTGTCACAAGACGCCTCGGTGATCTTCACCTCCAGCAGCGTTGGCCGTAAAGGCCGCGCCTACTGGGGCGCTTATGGCGTGTCCAAGTTCGCCACCGAAGGCCTGATGCAAACCCTCGCCGACGAAGTTGAAAACGTCTCGACGGTGCGCTCCAACAGCATCAACCCGGGTGCAACCCGCACCAGCATGCGTGCGCAGGCCTACCCCGCAGAAAACCCGCAGAACAACCCTGAGCCGCAAGCCATCATGCCGGTTTACCTGTACCTGATGGGCCCGGACAGCACCGGGGTCAATGGGCAGGCGTTCAACGCAC
Organism: Pseudomonas sp. FSL R10-2189; assembly: GCF_009600325.1. Taxonomy (NCBI): domain Bacteria; kingdom Pseudomonadati; phylum Pseudomonadota; class Gammaproteobacteria; order Pseudomonadales; family Pseudomonadaceae; genus Pseudomonas; species Pseudomonas sp. FSL R10-2189. Next base: position 106,560 of record NZ_WIVZ01000015.1, on the reverse strand, counting down.
AGTAAAAACCCATAAAAAAACCGGAGCCTGCCCATGCAGCCTCCGGTTTTTTTAACCCTTCAGGTCGTCATCTCCCGACAATCAGGACTTGACCAGCTCGCGCCGCGCACGCACTACCGGCGCCCCCTCAAACTGCAAGCAGCTCTGCAAAAACAGATACTTGTAGTCATAGCTCTTGCAAATCGCTTTACGCAACTCGGTTTTCAGCTCTTCTGAAGGGTTCAACCCCGCCAGCGTGCAAATGATCTCCAGCGCTTCCCAAGGGTGCTCATCGTCATACTGCGCGTGCATCTTCAGCCATTTCATGGAGCGCTTGCGCCCCTCTTGTGGAAACGACTCTTCATAGATGCTTTTTGAGCACACCACAGCCGCCCATTCACCGACTGCGCCCTCGATGGCGTAGTTGGTGGCGGCCATCGCCACGGCCAACGAGTCGGTTGCACAGCTGTGCCAGCACCAGTCGTTGAGCGCCTGAAACTCTGCCGGTATGTCCTGCGCGTTCATGTCTTCAAGGCTTACACCGTGTGCACGCGCCCAATGCACCCAATAGTCGGCATGGTTAAGCTCGACACGAATGTTGCGGATAAGCCAGCGCCGCGCCATGTCCTCACCCGGATGGCGCCCATAACGGGTTTTGCCCAGGTTATGACCCATGTACAACGAAAACTGCTCGACAACCGGCCAGCCGCCGATCAGGAAAATACGCATGGTCTTTTCGCTGAGGGTGTTGTCGCGCATGCGTCGGTAAATTTCGTGTTCAACAACCCGGCGCTTGCTCTCGCTGCAGTCGCGGATCAATTGCTGAGCCCACTCGGGGTAGCTGGTCGCCTCCATCAGAGGGCCAGTTCGGTTATAGGTCTCGGTCACTATCAGGCTCCTTATGACACGCTGATTTTCCAAATCCGCAAATACTTAACGCAACGTGCCTGGCGACTTCAGGGCCAAAGGCGCGGGACGTTTGGGCCGGCACCACAAACTGTCACACGTCAGCACGTGAGGACGTTCAACTGCATATCCCTGCGCATAATCGACACCGATCTCGACCAAAGCCTGCTCAATGTGCGAAGACTCGACAAACTCTGCAATCGTACGCTTACCCATCACGTGCCCAATGTGATTAATCACTTCTACCATAGCCCGATTAATCGGATCATCCAGCATGTCTCTGACGAAACTGCCATCAATCTTCAAAAAATCCACCGGCAGGTGCTTTAGATAAGCGAACGAAGACATTCCCGCACAGAAGTCATCCAGCGAGAATCGACACCCCAGCGCCTTCAGGTCATTGATAAAACGAATGGCGCTGCCCAGGTTGGCGATGGCGCTGGTTTCGGTGATCTCAAAGCAGATTTGCCCGGGCGAAACCCCATAGCATTCAAACTGTTCGTGCAAGAACGCCAGAAACTCATCATCACCAATGGTCGTGCCCGACAAGTTAATCGCACACATTTCCATTGGGCGCCCAGGGTGCTGAGCCGTGCATTCGGAAATGATCTTGAACACATTCTCGACCACCCAACGGTCAATCAATGGCATCAAGCCATAGCGTTCGGCGGCCGGGATGAAATGGTCAGGCATGATCATGCGTTCATTTTCATCCTGCAGACGTAAAAGAATCTCAATGTGACCGCTGTGCTCCTCCACATGCCCCAATGGAACAATTGCCTGGGAGTAGAGGCAAAAGCGGTTTTCTTCCAGCGCCACGTGCAGGCGCTGCACCCAGTTCATTTCACCAAAGCGCAGGGACAGCTCAGAGTCGTCCTCGTGATACACCTGCACCCGGTTTCGGCCTTTCTCTTTGGCCATATAGCAGGCCATGTCGGCAGCCCGCATGCAGCCTTCCAGCGTGATCGGGACGTCGTGAATATGCACCAGGCCAATACTGATGGTGTTGAGGAACGGGCGGCCCTTCCAGGCAAAATGCAGACTCTGCACGGCATGCCGCAACCCTTCGGCAATTTTCTCGGCCACATCGGCCGGGCAGTTTTCCAGCAAGATGCCGAACTCATCTCCGCCCAGCCGCGCCAAGGTATCGCCTTCACGCAGACCGGATTGCAGCAGCGCACAAATATGGCGCAGAAGCTCGTCACCCGCCGCATGACCGCAGGTGTCGTTCACCAGTTTGAATTGGTCCAGATCCAAAAACATCAGCGCGTGCCGACCCTGTTGTCGCGCCAGGTTTTGCAGCACCAGTTCCAGGCGGTATTCGAACTCACGGCGGTTGGCCAGCCCAGTGAGCGCATCATGGGTGGCCTGCCAGGACAGATTGGCGATGTACTGCCGCTCCTGGGTCATGTCATGCAGTACCAACACCGCGCCGCTGAGTTTGCCCGCGTGCAAGATCGGCGCGCCGGTCAGGGTGACCGCCACGGTGCTGCCATCCATACGCTGGATAAACCTGGAGTTTTCACTGTTGCTGCCCAACTGACCGCTGAGCACATGATCAATCAGCTTGAAGCCTTCATCCGGCCTGTTGTCATCAAGAATTTTGAACAGCGCCCCCAGAGGCACACCCCGGGCCTGTTCGGATTGCCAGTGAGTCAAGTGCTCGGCAGCCGGGTTCATGTACGTGATGGCACCATCAACATCGGTACTGATCACGCCATCTCCAATGGATTCCAGGGTGATTTGCGCCCTCTCTTTTTCGAGTTGCAGCGCTTCGGCAAAGATGCGGCTCTGAACCAGAATCTTGTGGGTGCGCAACAACGCCAGGCAAATCAACCCCAAGGCCACGGCCAAGTTAACTGCCACCAACAGCTTCAAAATAAACCGTGAGGCTTCACCCAAGGCATCGCTAAACGCCTTGGCTGCGGGGGTGACCGCGTCGTTGATGGCATAAATCTGCGCGCGCCATTGTGCGACATCAGCCTCAGACACCTGATTCGTGCTGACCTGGCGGTGTATCTCTTGCGCCAGATTATCGAGTTTGACCAGATATTCGTCGCCCACGCTCCATTTCGCGATGGCTTTTTCCAGGTAGCTGAAATGTCGGAAATTCTGATAGAGCCAAATCAGCCCGTAGACGTCTTCGGGGCGATTGCCGCCTTGCAGAATGCCTTCGCGTGCCGCCTGCATATCCGGCTCAGGCTGGTCCAGAGCCACCCGCAGTTTATGACCGCCCTGGGGCACGAGAATGGCTTGCTGATATTGCGCATACGTCGCGGGGTCGCGATTGTCCGCGTACAAGCTCAAGAAATAGATGGCGTCTTTCTGGCCTTTGGACCACAAGCTCTCGCCTGCGACATAGCCCCTTACGGCCGAAAGCATGTAGAGACTCAAGCAGCCCAATAAAACCTGAAACAGTACAACCGCAATAAAGGGCCAGACAATCCCGAGCAGGTGGGGCGTCCCGAGCGTACGTTTTGGCTTCATGAGTTCCCTTTGCATCAAGCTGTCAGATGAAAACCAGAGGAAAAGCCTCAAAGAACTGAGACTAGGCCAACAACCGACATTAGGGATACCTCAGAGTGCTAACCAGCCCTCAAAAAATACATTAAGGGCAAATACGCTGCGTCCTCAACTTTGCTGCAAGTGGCCATACAACTGCGCGTAAAGGCCACCCTCGGCGATCAACTGATGATGCTCGCCGTCTTCGGCAATGCTGCCACCGTCAAACACCAGCACCCGGTCTGCCTGTTTTACCGCAGACAGCCTGTGCGCGATGATCAGCGTCGTGCGCCCGCTCAAGAAGGCGCCTAACGCGTGGTGCAAGTTGTATTCAGTGGCCGCATCCAGTGCGCTGGTGGCCTCGTCGAGTATCACCACACGAGGCTCAGCCAGAACCATACGCGCTATCGCCAGGCGCTGGCGCTGACCACCCGACAAACGCACCCCGGAACGCCCAACGATACTGTCCAGACCTTGCGGCAAGGTCATGATGGTGCCATCCAGCTGAGCGATTTCCAGTGCGCGCCAGCAGGCTTCATCCGTACGCTCACGGCCCATGGTCAGGTTGGCGCGCACCGTGTCGTTGAACAGCGCCGGATGCTGCAACACCACCGCCACATGCTCGCGAATAGCCTCCAGGCCAATATCCGACTGGCGCACACCGCCGAACGAAATACTCCCGGACTGTGGCGTGTACAACCCCAGCAGCAATTGCACCAAGGTGCTTTTACCGCCGCCGCTGGTGCCGACAATCGCCACTTTCTCGCCGGGGGCAATGCTCAGGTTAAGTGTGTTCAGTACCCGTTCTTCGCCGTAGCTGAAGCTCAGGTCACGGATATCGATGCCGACGGTTTCACGCCCGGCAAACGGATCAACCCCACCCGGATAGTGAGGTTCATCCTCACGCGCCAGCAACTGGTTGATGCGTGTCACCGCGCCGTCCGCCGCGTAAAAAGCGTATTGCAGGTTCAGCAACTGTTCGACCGGGCCGATCATGAACCAGAGGTAACTGAATACCGCCAGCATTTGCCCGATCGACAGGTCAGAGAACAGCACCGTCAACATGGCGGCCGCGCGGAAAATATCGATACCGAACTGGAACAACAGCCCGCTGGCGCGGTTCGAGGCGTCAGTTTTCCACTGCGAGTTGGCGGCAAAATCCCTGACTTCACGGGCACGCTGCTGTAAGCGACCGAGGAAAAAGCCCTGACGGTTGCCCGCTCGCACTTCCTGGATTGAATCCAGGGTTTCGGTCAGCGCCTGGGTGAAACGTCCGGTGCTGTCGTTTTCGAGCTTTTTCAAATGTTTGACGCGTTTGCCCAGTTGCACCGTGGCGTAGATCACCAACGGATTAAACAGCAGGATCAGCAGCGCCAACTGCCAATTCATCCACAGCAAAATCGCCGAGGTACCGACCAAGGTGAGCATGGCCACCAAAAACCGGCTGAGGGTTTCGCCGACAAACTTGTCGAGGGTATCGAGGTCGGTGACCAAGTGCGTGGTCACCGTGCCGCTGCCCAGACTCTCGTACTCCGCCAGCGAGATGCGCTTCAAGCGCTCAATCAAGCGCACCCGGATGCGGAACACGATGTCTTTGGCCAGCCTTGAAAACAGCCGCGATTGCAGGACGTTAAACAGCAATGCGCCCACGCGCAGCAGCAACGTCACTACCAGCATCAGGCCGATGTAGCCCACCGAACTCTGCCAGGCGACTGGCAGCCAGTGGTTCATGACTTTCAGGGCCGCGTCGCCATGCCCCAGCAGCACTTCGTCCACCAACAGCGGCAGCAGCAACGGAATCGGCACACTGCACAGCGTGGCAAGCACAGCCACACCGTTGGCAATCCATAGGGCTTTTTTATGCCGCAGGGCCAGACGGCGAATGTCAGCCCAGCCCAGCCGGTCTGGCGTGCGGGCAGTAGACGGCTTAGCCAGGGGATCAAGCACTCGCTGCACGACCCAGCCAACGGCCCAGCAAATCAGACAACGGTTCAAGCGGTTGATAGCCATTGGTCAACAAGGCCAATTGGCCATTACGCTCGGCCAGCAACGTCGGGAACCCGGCGATGCCCAAGTCCTGTACCCACGTAAAGTCCGCAGCCGTCGCGGCCTGTTGCTCGACGCTGTCGAAGGCCGCCGCAAACTCAGCCCTTGGCAACCCGGCCTGCTCGGCCAACTCAACCAAAACACTGCTTTGCGTGACATCCCGGCCTTCAGCGTAAAACGCGTGCTGGATAAGCTTGAGCAAGGCCCAGGCACACGCCGGTGCCAGGCCGCGTGCTGCCACTATCGCCCGGCAAGCGGGCTCGCAGTCGTAGACAAAACCGTCGGGCAAGGGGCCGTCAAAGTTGAACGGCTGCCCGGTGGCGTCAGCCACGGCCTGCCAATGCTCAAGGATGTAGCGCCGCGTCGAGGGCTCAAGCGCCGCACTGTTGCCGGTGCGCAAACCGCCTACCACCAGGTGCAATTCCACACCTGCGGCTTGCGCCTGCTCGATCAGGGCTTGCGCGACAGGCGCAAAACCCCAGCACCATGAACACATCGGGTCCATCACATAGAGCAGGCGCGCAGACATATCAGGCCTCGGCAGATTTACGGTAGTTGTGACCAATCGGGTGCGGCTGATTGCGGGCCTTGGCCAGTTCAATCTGCTTTTGACGATCAATCGCACTGCGACGGGTTTTCTCGCTCAGCTTGTCCCAGCAATGCGGGCAGCTGATACCCGGCTGGTAGTGCTCGGACTCACGATCGGCGGCGTCGATCGGCGTGCGGCAGGCGTGGCACTGATCGTACTCGCCTTCGCTCAGGTCGTGACGCACGGTCACGCGGTTATCAAATACAAAGCAGTCACCTTCCCACTTGGACTCTTCCTGCGGCACCTCTTCGAGGTACTTCAGAATGCCGCCCTTGAGGTGATACACCTCATCAAACCCTTGGCTGAGCATGTAGCTCGAAGCTTTTTCACAGCGAATGCCACCGGTGCAGAACATCGCGACTTTTTTGTGCACGGCCGGGTCGAAGTTGGCTTTGATGTAGTCAGGGAACTCACGAAAGCTCGTGGTTTTAGGGTCGATGGCGCCTTCAAAGGTGCCAATCGAGACTTCGTAATCGTTACGGGTGTCAATCAGCAACACCTCTGGATCGCTGATCAAGGCGTTCCAGTTCTCGGGGTCGACATAGGTACCGACTTTTTTGTTCGGGTCTACGCCTTCAACGCCGAGGGTGACGATCTCTTTTTTCAGCTTGACCTTGGTCCGGTAGAACGGCTGGTCATCGCAGTAGGATTCTTTGTGGTCAATATCGACCATGCGCGGGTCATTTTTGAGCCATGCCAGCAGGCCGTCGATGCCTTCACGGCTACCGGAAACGGTGCCATTGATGCCTTCTTCGGCAATCAGCAAAGTGCCTTTGATGCCGTTTTCCACCATTGCCCTGAGCAACGGCTCACGCAGTTCAACGTAGTCTTGCAGGGTGACGAATTTATACAGTGCAGCAACAACAATTGGCGCGGTCATCGTGAATCTCTCCAGGTGGCTACCCTCGCAAAGGGTGAACCGGATGCAAAAAAAACGCGCCGACTAAGCGGCGCGTTGCGGATTCTAGCAAAAACGTGTGTTAGTGCCCACCGCCAGCGCAGGTCGGCGAGGCCGGGGCTGCGTCGATTTTCGCCCATTCTTCAGGCGTGTACGTGTGCAGTGCCAACGCATGGAACTCACTCATCAGGTCACCCAGGGTGGCGTAAACCTTTTGGTGACGCTTGACACGGTTGAGCCCGTCGAACTGCTCGCTGACCACCACCGCCTTGAAGTGAGTCTGCAACCCACGGCTGTGCATGTGGCTTTCATCCAGCACGCTCAAATGCTCGGGTTGCAACGCGCTCAGTGTCGTTTCAATACGTTGTTGCATGTTCATTCAGACTCCGCTTACTTCTTTTTGGCCGGAGCCGGTGCGGCCGGTACCAATTGGGCAGTCATGTCTTCCAACAGCTTGTTGACCACAGGCACGGCGCTTTCCAGCTTGGCTTGAGTCATCTGGGCAGACTGTTGAGTCAGTTGCGGCATTTTTTCCAGCACTTTCTTGCCCAATGGCGACTGATAGAACTTCACCAGATCATTAAGCTCGGACTCGCTGAAGTTGGCGGTGTACAGCTTGACCATGTCCGGCTTCAGCTTGTCCCAGCCAATGGCTTGGTCCAGAGCTGTGTTGGCTTTGGCCTGGTAGGTTTCCAGCAAGGCTTTTTTCGAGGCTGGCGCTTTGGTTTGTTCAAAGCGTTGAGCAAACATTTGCTGCACTTGCATGTACACCGGCGTCCCCAGTTTGTCGGCGTGTGCCAGCTTGAGGAACGTTTCAGCACTGGCAGCGTGGCTGGCAGCATCGGCGAATACCTGGCCGCTGGCGCATACCAGAGCAACTGCAGTACAGATGGCGCGAAGACGAGTCATCGAGTTTCCTTTATCTAGCAAGCGAGGTCGTACCCCAGGGGCCACCATTCTGCGCCTAACAAAGTGTGTCACTCAACCCCGAGACTGATAGCGGTTCTCAACAATCCGACAAAAACCACTAAAACTAAAGTTTGAACTCCTGCAGGCGATTGAGCGCCTAAGCTCACTGATCAACCTTTAGGAGAAACGACCTGATGAGCCGCATCGAAACCGACAGCCTGGGTGAAGTGAACGTACCGGATGAGGCCTACTGGGGCGCTCAGACTCAGCGCTCGCTGATCAACTTTGCCATCGGCAACGAAAAAATGCCGTTGGCCGTGCTGCATGCCCTGGTCCTGATCAAAAAAGCCGCAGCCCGGGTCAACGACCGTAATGGCGACTTGCCAGCCGACATCGCGCGCCTGATCGAACAGGCGGCCGACGAAGTGCTCGGCGGCCAGCACGATGATCAATTCCCCTTGGTGGTCTGGCAAACCGGCAGTGGCACCCAGAGCAACATGAACGCCAACGAAGTGATTGCCGGGCGCGCCAACGAACTGGCCGGCAAAGGCCGCGGCGGCAAGTCGCCGGTGCACCCCAACGACCACGTCAATCGCTCGCAAAGTTCAAACGACTGCTTCCCGACGGCCATGCACATTGCGGCGGCCAAGGCGGTGCATGAGCACCTGCTGCCGGCGATCAGTGAATTGTCCGGCGGGCTGGCCGAATTGTCGGCGCGCCATATGAAACTGGTTAAAACCGGTCGTACCCACATGATGGACGCGACCCCCATCACATTCGGCCAAGAGTTGTCGGCTTACATTGCGCAACTGGATTACGCAGAAAAAGCCATTCGTGCAGCCCTGCCGGCCGTTTGCGAACTGGCTCAGGGCGGCACCGCCGTGGGCACCGGGCTGAATGCGCCACATGGCTTTGCCGAAGCCATTGCCGCCGAACTTGCCGCCCTGTCGGGCCTGCCATTTGTCACCGCCCCCAATAAATTTGCCGCGCTGGCCGGGCATGAGCCGCTGACCACCTTGTCGGGCGCCCTGAAAACCTTGGCAGTCACCCTGATGAAACTGGCCAATGACTTCCGCCTGCTGGGTTCCGGCCCTCGCGCCGGGCTGGCTGAAATCAAACTGCCCGCCAACGAACCGGGCAGCTCGATCATGCCAGGCAAGGTCAACCCGACCCAATGCGAAGCGTTGTCGATGCTAGCCTGCCAGGTCCTGGGCAATGACGTGGCGATTGGCTTTGCCGCCAGTCAAGGGCATTTGCAGCTCAACGTGTACAAGCCGGTGATCATTCACAACCTGCTGCAGTCGATCAAACTGCTGGCCGACGGGTGCAGCAACTTCAATGAGCACTGCGTGACCGGGCTTGAGCCGGACGCGGGCAAAATGGCCGAGCACCTGGAGCGCGGCCTGATGCTGGTGACCGCACTCAACCCCCACATCGGCTACGACAAATCGGCGCAAATCGCCAAAAAAGCCTATGCCGAGGGCTTGACCTTGCGTGAAGCGGCGCTGGAGTTGGGTTACCTGACCGACGAAGAATTCAACGAGTGGGTACGCCCGGAAAACATGCTCAGCCCCGGCAAGCATTAAAACTGTAGGAGCGAGCTTGCCTCGCGATCTTTTGATGTTTTAAAAGATCGCGAGGCAAGCTCGCTCCTACAATTACTAAGGCGTAGCGCGACTCAACGCCTAGATACGAATCATGGCCTTGCCCTTCTTGACGTGCTTGTCGCTTTTGGCAAAGGCGGCTTCCAGCGCTTCGTTGATAGTGCGCAACACTTTGACCCGTGCACAGCGTTTGTCATTGGCCGCGACCAGTGTCCAGGGCGAAATTTCCGTGCTGGTGCGGTCAACCATGTCGCACACGGCGGTGCGGTACAGGTCCCATTTCTCGCGATTGCGCCAGTCTTCTTCGGTGATTTTGAAGCGTTTGAACGGGATCGCTTCCCGCTCCTGAAAACGCTCCAGTTGCGTGTCTTTATCGATCGCCAGCCAGAACTTGACGACGATCACCCCCGAATTCTTCAGTTGTTCTTCGAAATCATTGATTTCGCCGTAGGCACGCATCCAGTCGGCCTGGGTGCAAAAATCCTCGACCCGCTCTACCAGCACTCGCCCATACCACGAGCGGTCAAAGATGGTGAATTTGCCGCGCCCCGGAATCTGTCGCCAAAAGCGCCAGAGGTAAGGTTGTGCACGCTCGTCCTGCGACGGCGCAGCAATCGGCACGATGTTGTATTGACGCGGGTCGAGTGCCGCTGCAACGCGGCGAATGGCACCGCCCTTGCCCGCCGCATCGTTGCCCTCGAACACCGTAATCAAGGCATGACGACGCATGCGCTTGTCACGCATCAGGCCCGATAGCCGTGCCTGCTCGGTGACCAGTTGCTCTTTATAGTCATCCTTCTCCAGCACCTGGGTCATGTCCAGGCAGTCGAGCAGGCTTAATCCATCACGGCTTTCAGGCAGCAGCGGCACGTTGATTGAGCGCGGGCGAGCCTTGGGTGCGCTTAGAGCGGCTTGCAGCCCTTCCAGCAAAATTTTGCCCACGGTCAGGCCACGGTAGTGCGGGTCTACACCCTCAACGATGTGCCAGGGCGCGTAATCACGGCTGGTGCGACGCAGTACACGTTCGCCGTAACGCACAAACTTGTCGTAGGTTTTGGATTGCTGCCAGTCCAGCGGGCTGATTCGCCAGCTGTGCAGCGGGTCATCCTTCAAAGCCTTGAGCCGTGCTTTCATTTGTTTTTTGGACAAGTGAAACCAGAATTTGAAAATGACCGCGCCTTCGTCACAGAGCATGCGCTCCAGGCGCTCGGCCCCGGTGATCGCTTGATCCAGCACCGCGTCCTTGATCACCCCGTGCACCCGGGCCTGGAGCATCTGGCTGTACCAATTGCCGAAAAACACGCCCATGCGGCCCTTGGCCGGCAAATGACGCCAGTATCGCCACGCCGGCGGACGCGCCAGTTCTTCGTCCGATTGCTGATCAAAGGTACGCACCTCAATCAGCCGCGGGTCCATCCATTCACTCAGCAGTTTGACTGTTTCACCCTTGCCAGCGCCCTCGATGCCGTTGATCAGCACAATCACCGCTGCGCGCTTTTGCTGGTGCAAGTCGTACTGCGCCTCAAGCAAAGCCTCGCGTAGGGCAGGAACTTCTCTGTCGTAGGTTTCTTTGTCGACGCAATGACCGATTTCTGCAGATTCGAACATGGAAAGCTCCCTGGCAAGATGTCACAAGCCTAGACGATTGATGCCTGCGCGTAACAACAAAACGCATAAAACTGTCATCAATCCGTCGTGCTGTGGCCGATCGGCTAGAATGGCCGCCTTGCCGATGCAGAGCCTCACATGACCATTGAAATGCCCAATGCCCAGCTCGACTGGGATGACCAGGGTCGCCCCCATTCGCGACTGTTTGACGACGTGTATTTTTCAGACAAGTCCGGCCTTGAAGAAACCCGTTACGTCTTTATTGAACAGAATGCCTTGCGCGAGCGCTTCAGCGCCCTGCCCGCCAACGCGCATTTTGTGATTGGTGAAACCGGCTTCGGGACCGGCCTCAACTTTCTCTGTGCGTGGCAACTGTTCGACGAAACGGCGCACCCTGAGGCCCGCCTGCATTTCATCAGTGCCGAAAAATACCCGCTGACCCGCTCTGACCTGCAACGCGCCCTCGCTCTCTGGCCGGAGCTGGCGCACTACAGCGAGCAACTGCTGGCAAGCTATTGGGCCATTCATCCGGGGTTTCAAACCCTCAGTCTGGCCAATGGCCAGGTCACGCTCACGCTGCTGATCGGCGATGCGCTGGAGCAACTGCCACAGCTCGATGCGCAGATCGACGCGTGGTTTCTGGACGGCTTCGCCCCCGCGAAAAACCCGGACATGTGGACGCCCGAACTGTTCGCACAACTGGCCCGTTTGGCCGCTCCCGAGTCCACCCTCAGCACCTTTACCAGCTCCGGCTGGGTACGCCGCGCGCTGAATGAGGCCGGCTTTAAAATGCGCCGCACGCCGGGTATCGGCCACAAGTGGGAGATCCTGCGCGGGGTCTTTCTCGGCTTGCCAGAAACCGCTTTGCCCGGCGCCACGGTCAAACCCTGGTTCGCTCGCCCGCCACAGATCAGCGGCCCTCGTACCGCGCTGGTGATCGGCGGTGGTTTGTCGGGTTGCGCCAGCGCCAACAGCCTGGCCAAGCGCGGCTGGAAGGTGCTGCTGCTGGAGCGTCACGAACGCTTGGCCAAAGAAGCCTCCGGCAACCCGCAAGGGGTGTTGTACCTCAAGCTGTCCGCCCACGGCACGGCACTGTCGCAAATGATCGTCTGTGGCTTTGGCTACACCCGCCGCGTGCTCGAGCACTTGCAGCGCGGGCGCGACTGGGATGATTGCGGCGTGTTGCAACTGGGTTTCAATACCAAGGAGGCCGAGCGTCAAGGGCAACTGGCCGCTGCCTTCCCGCCCGCGCTGGTGCACGTGCTGGATCAACCCCAAGCACAAGCCTTGGCAGGCATAGACCTGGCCCATGGCGGGCTTTTTTACCCGGAAGGCGGCTGGGTGCATCCGCCCGCTTTGTGCCAGTTTCAGACGCTGCACACCAACGTCAGCGTCTTGACCCACCATGACGTGCTGCAACTCAATAAAGTGCAGGGCCAATGGCAGGCCTGCCAGGGCGAACAGGTACTGGCCAGCGCACCTGTGGTGATTCTGGCGGGGGCGGCCGAGGTCAAACGCTTCCCGGCCAGCAGCGGTTTGCCGCTTAAGCGCATTCGCGGGCAAATCACCCAATTGATTGAAACCCCGCAAAGCGCGGTGCTTAGCACCGTGGTCTGCGCCGAAGGTTATGTGGCGCCGGGGCGTTTGGGCGAGCACACGGTGGGGGCCAGCTTCGATTTTCATAACGAAGACCTGACCACCACACCTGAAGGCCATCAGGGCAATCTGGATTTGCTGGAAGAAATTTCGCCTGACCTGGTACAGCGTCTCGGCGAAGCAAACCTCAACCCGCAGACCTTGCAAGGCTGGGCCGCGTTTCGTTGCACCAGCCCCGACTACCTGCCGATTGTCGGGCCGCTGGCCGATGCCGAAGCATTCAACCAAGCCTATGCCGTGCTCAGCAAGGACGCCCGGCAGGTGCCCGATACCCAATGCCCGTGGCTTGACGGTTTGTACGTCAACAGCGGCCATGGCTCACGCGGTTTGATCACTGCACCGCTGTCTGGCGAACTGCTTGCCGCCTGGATCAACGACGAACCCCTGCCTCTGCCCCGCCCCGTCGCCGAAGCCTGCCACCCCAACCGTTTTGCTGTGCGCGCCTTGGTGCGCAGGCTTTAAAACCGGTCTTTACCCCGGCAGTGCGCCCCCGCACTGCCGGGGCCAACCGCCCCTTGCGTAGACCCGATCCGTGCCGCGAACAAGCACCGTTGGTAAATTTTATTGAACGATCCAGACCACGATCACTCGATAAAACACGGTCATTCATCGCGGCGCGCGGCATTTTTACCGCCTGCGCGTCGTTTGGGCTGAAGGCATGGCTAGCCGCTATGCCTTCTCTAAACCGTGCCCGCGCTGCCCACATCCCCTAGGGATGGCGACTGAAGCGGTAGTGACACACATGCCGAAATACCAAGGATTTACACACCATGTGCGGATTAGCTGGCGAGTTACGTTTTGATCATCAACCTGCCGACCTGGCGGCCATCGAACGCATCACCCACCACCTTGCTCCACGTGGCCCCGATGCCTGGGGTTTTCATAGCCAGGGGCCGATAGCCCTCGGCCATCGCCGTCTGAAAATCATGGATTTGTCGGACGGTTCAGCGCAACCCATGATCGACAACCAATTGGGCCTGTCGCTGGCGTTCAACGGGGCGATCTACAACTTCCCGGAGCTGCGCGCCGAACTCGAAGCGCTCGGCTACGCCTTTTACTCCGGCGGCGACACCGAGGTCTTGCTCAAGGGCTACCACGCCTGGGGCGAAGCCTTGCTGCCCAAGCTCAATGGCATGTTCGCTTTTGCCATTTGGGAGCGGGATGCAAAACGCTTGTTCATTGCCCGCGACCGCTTGGGCGTGAAACCGCTGTACCTGTCGCGTACCGGCGAACGCCTGCGTTTTGCCTCCACCCTGCCCGCCCTGCTCAAAGGCGGCGATATCAACCCGATGCTCGACCCGGTCGCGCTGAACCACTACTTGAACTTTCACGCCGTGGTGCCTGCACCGCGCACCCTGATTGCCGGCATTGAAAAACTGCCGCCTGCCACGTGGCTGCGCATCGACGCCGACGGCACCACCGAGCAGAAAACTTGGTGGACACTGCCTTACGGCCCACAGGCTGATGAGAGCAATCTGACGTTTGAAGACTGGCGCGAACGCGTGCTGGACAGCACCCGTGAAGCCGTCGCCATTCGCCAGCGCGCTGCGGTCGATGTCGGGGTGCTGCTGTCAGGCGGTGTCGACTCCAGCCTGCTGGTCGGTTTGCTGCGGGAAGTCGGCGTACAAGACCTGTCGACCTTTTCCATTGGCTTTGCAGACGCAGGCGGCGAGCGCGGGAATGAATTCGAGTATTCGGATCTGATTGCCGAGCATTACGGCACCCGTCATCACCAGTTACGCATTGGCGAAAACGAAATCATCGAGCAATTGCCGGCGGCCTTCCGGGCCATGAGCGAGCCGATGGTCAGTCACGACTGCATCGCTTTTTACCTGCTGTCGCGCGAAGTCGCCAAACATTGCAAGGTGGTACAAAGCGGCCAGGGCGCTGATGAACTGTTTGCCGGTTACCACTGGTACCCGCAAGTAGACGGCGCCAGCGATCCTTACGCGGCCTACCGCGAGGCCTTTTTTGATCGCAGCTATGCCGAGTACCAGGCCACCGTGCAGCCACAATGGCTGACCGCCAACGATGCTGCCGGCGACTTTGTGCGCGAGCATTTTGCCCAACCCGGCGCGGATGCGGGCGTCGACAAGGCGCTGCGTCTCGACAGTACAGTCATGCTGGTGGATGACCCGGTGAAACGCGTCGATAACATGACCATGGCCTGGGGCCTTGAGGCGCGCACACCGTTTCTGGATTACCGCCTGGCTGAACTGTCGGCGCGTATCCCGGCGCGCTTCAAGCTGCCCAACGGCGGCAAACACGTGCTCAAGGAAGCCGCCCGCCTGGTGATCCCCAGCGAAGTCATCGACCGCAAAAAAGGCTACTTCCCGGTACCCGGCCTCAAGCATCTGGAAGGCAACACGCGCAACTGGGTCCGCGATCTATTGCTGGACCCAAGCCAGGATCGCGGGCTGTTTCAGCCGGCCATGCTGGACCGCCTGCTGAGCCATCCGCAAAGCCAACTGACGCCACTGAACGGTTCCAAACTGTGGCAATTGGCAGCCCTGAATCTGTGGCTGAGCGAACAAGGAATTTGATCAATGAAACCCCTTGCCACCGCCTATAGCCAACGTTTACTGCGCGGGCAAACGCCCTCCTACGAGCGACTCCAGGCGCGCTTTGCCGAAGATGGCAGCGCGCTGGATACGCAACCGGTCGCCGTGCACTGCGGCTGGGGCCGCTTGCTGATCGGGCACACCTTCCCCGACCCGGCCCGCCTGGCCAACGAACTGCTGAACGAACAAGCCGGTGAACGCGATATCGCCCTGTATGTGGCCGCGCCGCAACAGGTCTTGGCGCAGTCACCACAACAACTGTTTCTCGACCCTTCGGACACCTTGCGCCTGTGGTTCACCGATTACCGCCCGGCAACTCGGGTGTTTCGCGGTTTCCGCATTCGTCGTGTGCGCAGCGAAGCCGACTGGAACGCCGTCAATGCCTTGTATCAGGCGCGCAACATGCTGCCGGTAGACCCGGACTTGCTGACTGCGCGCCATAACGGTGGCCCGGTGTACTGGCTGGCCGAAGACGAGGACAGCGGCGCGGTGATTGGCAGCGTCATGGGCCTGAACCACCACACGGCATTCCATGACCCGGAAAACGGCAGCAGCCTGTGGTGCCTGGCGGTTGACCCACAGTGTTCGCGCCCCGGTGTCGGCGAAGTGCTGGTGCGGCATCTGGTCGAACACTTTATGAGCCGCGGCCTGAGTTATCTCGACCTGTCGGTGCTGCACAACAACCAGCAAGCCAAGAACCTCTACCGAAAATTGGGTTTTCGTACCCTGTCGACATTTGCCATCAAACGTAAAAACGGTATCAACCAACCGCTGTTTCTTGGCCCCGGCCCGGAGGCAGGGCTTAACCCGTATGCGCAGATTTTGGTTGAGCAAGCCTACAAACGCGGCATTGATGTGCACATTGATGACGCCAACGCCGGGCTGTTTACCCTCAGCCATGGTGGACGGCGCATTCGCTGTCGCGAGTCGCTGACCGATCTGACCAGCTCCATCAGCATGAGCCTGTGTCAGGACAAGAGCCTGACACACAAAGTGCTGAGCGCCGCAGGTTTGAACGTGCCCACGCAACAACGCGCAGGCAATGCCGATGACAACCTCGCGTTTCTCGAAGAACACCTGCGGGTGGTGGTCAAGCCGCTGGATGGCGAACAAGGCAATGGGGTGGCGGTTGATCTGCAAACCATTGAACACGTCCAGGATGCGATCAAGGCGGCGCAGGCTTTTGACAGCCGGGTGTTGCTCGAAAGCTTCCACGAAGGTCATGACCTGCGCATCGTAGTGATCGGTTATGAAGTGATCGCGGCCGCCATTCGGCGCCCGGCGCAGGTCATCGGCGATGGTCAGCACAACGTCCGGCAATTGATCGAAGCGCAAAGCCGTCGCCGCCAGGCCGCCACCCAAGGCGAAAGCCGCATCCCGCTGGACGCCGAAACCCTGCGTGCTGTGCAAGCGGCAGGTTACGACTACGACAGCATCCTGCCTGCTGGCCAGTTGCTGGCGGTGCGCCGCACGGCCAACTTGCATACCGGCGGCTGCCTGGAAGACGTCACGGCCATCCTTCACCCGGTGCTCGCCGATGCGGCCGTGCGGGCCGCCCGGGCGCTGGATATCCCGGTGGTTGGGCTGGACATGATGGTGCCCGGCGCCGACCAGCCCGAGTACGTGTTTATCGAAGCGAACGAGCGCGCCGGGCTGGCCAACCATGAACCGCAGCCCACCGCCGAACGCTTTATCGACTTGCTGTTTCCGCACAGCCAGCCCGCCCCCTGAACGTTGGGGTCTGTTGATGTTTCATCGCCTGTGCATTGAAACGTCAACAGCCCCTATGTGCCGCCTCTCCCGCAAAAGGAGCTTTTATGAGTCATGCCCTGCCAGAACCGGACCTTGAGTACCTGCAACGGGTTCTCCTGGAAATGCTTGCCATCCCCAGCCCGACCGGGTTTACCGACACCATCGTGCGTTACGTCGCTGAGCGGCTTGAAGAATTGGGCATCCCCTTTGAACTGACCCGGCGCGGCACCTTGCGCGCCACGATTAAAGGCCAGCAGAGCGGCCCGGACCGCGCCGTGTCAGCTCACCTGGACACCATTGGCGCCAGCGTTCGGGCCATTAAAGACAATGGCCGCCTGGTGCTGGCCCCGGTCGGTTGCTGGTCCAGCCGCTTTGCCGAAGGCAGCCGGGTCAGCCTGTTTACCGACAACGGCGTGATTCGCGGCAGCGTGTTGCCGTTAATGGCGTCCGGCCATGCGTTTAATACCGCCGTGGATGAATTGCCAGTGAGCTGGGACCACATTGAGTTGCGCCTGGACGCCTACTGCGTGACGCGTGCCGACTGCGATTCACTGGGGGTCAATATTGGGGATTTTGTCGCCTTTGACCCGCTGCCCGAGTTCACCGAAAGCGGCCATATCAGCGCCCGGCACCTAGACGACAAAGCCGGTGTTGCGGCCTTGTTGGCCGCACTCAAGGCCATCGTCGAGAGTGGCGAGCAACCACTGATCGACTGCCACCCGCTGTTCACCATCACCGAAGAAACCGGCAGTGGTGCGGCGGCAGCCTTGCCGTGGGACGTGAGTGAATTTGTCGGCATTGATATTGCGCCCGTCGCCGAGGGCCAACATTCCAGTGAACATGCGGTCAGCGTGGCCATGCAGGATTCGGGCGGCCCGTATGACTACCATTTGTCGCGGCACCTGTTGGGGTTGGCCACCCACAACGACATACCGGTACGCCGCGATATGTTCCGTTACTACTTCAGTGATGCGCATTCAGCCGTCACGGCGGGGCACGACATTCGCTGTGCCTTGCTGGCATTTGGTTGCGACGCGACCCACGGCTATGAGCGCACGCACATTGATAGTCTGGCGGGGTTGAGCCGTTTGTTGAGTGCTTACCTGCTGAGCCCGCCGGTCTTTGCCAGCGACGCCCAACCGGCGCAAGGCTCACTGGACCGTTTTAGTCACCAGTTGGAGCACGATGCCCAGATGGAAAGCGATACCCGCGTGCCGTCGGTCGACAGCTTGGTGGGAGAAAACAGGAGCTGAAAATAATTTGCAGGAGCTAACTTGCCTCGTGATCTTTTA
This sequence comes from Pseudomonas sp. FSL R10-2189, assembly GCF_009600325.1. NCBI lineage: Bacteria > Pseudomonadati > Pseudomonadota > Gammaproteobacteria > Pseudomonadales > Pseudomonadaceae > Pseudomonas > Pseudomonas sp. FSL R10-2189. Next base: position 88,258 of record NZ_WIVZ01000015.1, on the reverse strand, counting down.
AAGGATCAAAAGATCGCGAGACGAGCTCGCTCCTACAGTGTTTTGCACCGCAGTTAAACCTGCGACTGGGCGCCTTCGAACCACGCCAGCTTCTCACGCAGCAACACCACTTCGCCGACGATCACCAAGGTCGGGGCATGCACTTCGTGCTCTGCGACCAAGGTCGGCAGGTCTTTCAACGTGCCGGTAAACACTCGCTGATTAGACGTGGTGCCTTGCTGGATCAATGCAGCCGGGGTGTCTGCCGAGCGACCATGGGCAATCAGTTGCTCGCAGATAATCGGCAAGCCAATCAGGCCCATGTAGAACACCAAAGTTTGCGCCGGAGCGACCAGGTCGTTCCAAGGCAAGTTGCTGGTGCCGTCTTTAAGGTGGCCTGTCACGAAACGCACGGATTGCGCGTAGTCACGATGGGTCAATGGAATACCGGCATAGGCCGCGCACCCGCTGGCGGCGGTAATGCCCGGCACCACCTGGAAGGGAATCCCGTGGGCTGCCAGCTCTTCGATTTCTTCGCCACCACGGCCAAAGATAAACGGATCACCGCCTTTGAGCCGCACCACGCGCTTGCCTTGCTTGGCCAAGTCCACCAGTTGCTGGTTGATCTGGTCTTGCGGCACCGCGTGATCTGCACGTCGCTTGCCTACGTAGATACGCTCGGCATCGCGACGGCAGAGTTCCAGAATCGCCGGCGCCACCAGACGGTCGTAGAGCACCACGTCAGCCTGTTGCATGAGGCGCAGGGCGCGGAAGGTCAGCAGATCCGGGTCACCCGGCCCGGCGCCCACGAGGTAAACCTCACCCGTGGTCAGCGTCGCTTCGCCATTGATCTTGGCTTGTAGCAGACGTTCTGCCTCAGCGCCCTGCCCGGCCAGTTGACGGTCGGCAATCGGGCCCTGAAACACGTCTTCCCAGAAGCCGCGACGCTGTTGCACATCCGGGAACAGGTTTTTTACCTGACTGCGAAAACGCGCAGCCAGGCCCGCCAGTTGCCCGTAGGTCGAGGGGATCCAGGTTTCAATCTTGGCCCGAATCAACCGCGCCAGCACCGGCGCATCGCCGCCACTGGAAATGGCAACGATCAACGGCGAGCGATCAACGATGGCAGGGAAAATCACGCTGCACAGCGCAGGCGCGTCGACCACGTTGACCGGCACGCAACGTCGATGGGCATCAGCGGATACTTGAGCGTTGAGCGGCTCATCGTCGGTGGCGGCGATGACCAGCCCGCACCCGTCAAGGTCGGCTTCGACATAACCGCGCAATACCTGCTCACCGCCGCTACTGTTTACCAACTCGCACAACTGTGGCTCTATCGCGGGCGCAACGACCCGCAACACCGCACCGGCATCGGCCAGCAGGCGAGATTTGCGCAAAGCAATCTCGCCACCGCCGACCACCAGTACACGGCGGCCACGCAGGTTATGAAACAGCGGCAGAAACTCCATTTAGCCGATGACCTCAATACCGCCCATGTAAGGCTTGAGCACTTCTGGCACACGGATCGAGCCGTCGGCCTGCTGGTAGTTTTCCAGCACGGCCACCAGCGTACGACCGACCGCCAGACCGGAACCGTTGAGGGTGTGAACCAGCTCAGGCTTGCCGGTTTCGGTGTTACGGAAACGCGCCTGCATACGACGGGCCTGGAAATCGCCGCAGTTAGAGCACGACGAGATTTCGCGGTACTTGTCCTGGCTCGGGATCCACACTTCCAGATCGTAGGTTTTGCTTGCGCTGAAGCCCATGTCGCCGGTGCACAGCGCCAAGGTGCGGTATGGCAGCTCGAGCAGTTGCAGAACCTTTTCGGCGTTACCGACCAGGCCTTCCAGCGCGTCCATCGAGGTCGAAGGCTCGACGATCTGCACCATCTCAACTTTGTCGAACTGGTGCTGGCGAATCATGCCGCGCGTGTCGCGACCCGAAGCACCGGCCTCACTGCGAAAGCATGGCGTGTGCGCCACAAACTTGATCGGCAGTGATTTGTGATCGACGATCTCGCCCGCAACGATGTTGGTCAGCGACACTTCAGCGGTCGGGATCAAGTACAGATCGGCTTCGCCTTCACGGCTGATCTTGAACAGGTCTTCTTCGAACTTGGGCAACTGGCCAGTGCCCTGCAGCGCAGGCGCTTGAACCAGGTACGGCGTGTATGCCTCTTCGTAGCCGTGTTCGTTGATGTGCAGGTTGATCATGAACTGCGCCAGGGCGCGGTGCAGGCGAGCGATCGGCCCACGCAGCAAGGCAAAACGGGCGCCGGACAATTTGGCGGCAGTTTCAAAATCCAGCCAGCCGTGTTGCTCGCCCAGGGCGACGTGGTCCTTGATCTCGAAATCAAAGGCTTTTGGCGTGCCCCAGCGGCGAACTTCGACGTTGTCGTCTTCGTCCGCACCCACCGGCACCGATTCATCCGGCAAGTTCGGCAGGCTCAACAGAATCGAGTCCAGTTCGGTCTGGATGGCATCCAGCTCAACCTTGCCGCTGGCCAGATCGCTGCCCATGGTTTCAACACTGGCCATCAGTGGCGCGATGTCTTCGCCGCGCGCCTTGGCCTGGCCAATGCTCTTGGAGATGGCATTGCGCTCAGCCTGCAGACGCTCGGTCAGGGTTTGAACTTCTTTACGCTTGGCTTCCAGCGCGTCGATGCGCGCCACGTCCAGCTTAAAGCCACGGGATGCCAGGCGATCCGCTACGTCCTGCAGGTTCGTACGTAACAGTTTGGAATCGAGCATGTCGGTTTCTCGTTTATCAAAGTTTGGTCAGGGACAGGCCAGCCCAGGTTGCAAGCAGCCCGCCGAATACGCTGATGGCTGCATAGCCCAGTGCCAAAGGCACTTGCCCGCTTTCCAGCAGGCGCACCGTATCCAGTGAAAAGGATGAAAAAGTGGTCAAACCACCCAGGAAACCGACCATTAATCCGGCGCGGACTTCAATCGGTACTTCCGGGCGGATTAAAAAAAGTCCGTAAAGGATGCCAATCAGCAGGCAGCCCACGATATTAACGGCCAATGTCGCGGTATAGAAGTGCTTTGGCCAATTGGCGTTCACCCAATTGCCCGTGGCGAAACGCAACAATGTACCTGCAATACCGCCCACCGTTACCGCAGCGATCAAAGGAATCAAGGTTTTCTCCGCTGTAGAGGGCTGGCCCGATCAAGTGCAGCCAGGTGTTTAAGCTTCTCGCCAATCTTCAATTCGAGCCCGCGCGGGACGGGCTGATACAACGGTAACGGCTCCAGCTCTTCCGGGAAGTAGTCTTCACCGGCAGCATAGGCATCAGGCTCGTCGTGGGCGTAACGGTATTCGTCGCCATAACCCAATTGCTTCATGAGCTTGGTCGGCGCATTGCGCAAATGCAGCGGGACTTCGAGCGAACCGTATTCGGCGGCGCTGCGCAGCGCGGCCTTGAAGCCCATGTACACCGCGTTGCTTTTCGGCGCACAGGCCAGGTAAGTAATGGCCTGGGCCACGGCCAACTCGCCTTCGGGGCTGCCGAGGCGCTCTTGCACGTCCCAGGCCGAGAGGCACAGGCTCAAGGCCCGCGGGTCAGCGTTGCCGATGTCTTCACTGGCCATGCGCACCACCCGGCGGGCGATGTACAGCGGGTCGCAACCGCCGTCGATCATGCGCGCAAACCAGTACAGCGCACCGTCCGGGTTTGAGCCACGCACTGATTTGTGCAAGGCCGAGATCTGGTCGTAAAACGCCTCACCGCCTTTATCGAAGCGCCGCTGGGTATCGCCCAGCAAGTCATGCAGCAGGTCGACGCTGATTTCACTGTGGTCTTCGGCCAGGTCAGAAGCGTTTTCCAGCAGGTTGAGCAAACGTCGGCCATCGCCATCAGCGGCCCTGAGCAACGTCTGGAAACCCTCATCGCCCAAGGTCAGGCCGCGTTTGCCCAGGCCTTTGTCTTCGGTCAACGCCCGGTTTACCAACTTGCGTAACGCCGCCTCGTCGAGGCTTTTGAGCACGTAGACCCGCGCCCGCGACAACAGGGCGTTGTTGAGCTCAAAGGAGGGGTTTTCGGTGGTCGCACCGATAAAAATCAGAGTGCCGTCTTCAACGTAGGGCAAGAACGCATCTTGCTGCGACTTGTTGAAGCGGTGCACTTCGTCGACAAACAGAATAGTCCGCCGCCCGTACTGGCCGGCTTGCTGCTTGGCGATTTCCACCGCCTGGCGGATCTCTTTGACCCCGGCCAGGACGGCCGAGACCGTTTCAAAATGAGCGTCCGAGACTTCAGCCAGCAGCCGCGCCAGTGTGGTTTTACCCACACCGGGCGGCCCCCAGAAGATCATCGAGTGCAGCGCGCCCTGCTCCAGCGCTTCACGCAGGGGCTTGCCCCGGGCGAGCAGGTGTTGTTGACCGACATACTCATCCAGATTGGTCGCCCGTAGACGGGCGGCCAAGGGCTGGGCAATCGGTGCACTTCGAAACAGATCCATAGCAGCGTTTGAAACCTCGTCCAGGGCTTATTCCTGGATGACATCAGCCCCTTTCGGGATATCGAACTTGAATTTGGACGCCGGGATCGGCTCGTTGGCCTTGACCCCGGTGAACAGCAGGTCAGTGCGCTGACCCACGCTATCAACCAGACGCATGTTATTGATCAGGCCATTGCGAAACGACAGGTTCAGCGAGTCAAACAAGGTGTCTTTGGTTTTTGGCTTGAGCGTGAAGTCGATCACCTCACCCGACTGCTTGGAGGTGATGTCAAAACTTTCGCTGATTTTTGAGACATCACCCGAGAGCAACAAGGCCGGGGTCTGGGTCAGACGCTGATCAAGCTTCTTGATGGTGACTTGCTCGAGGTCCGGGTCCCACAAGGTGACTTTCTGGCCATCGGAAACCATGGTCTGCTCATTCGGCGCATCAGTGTGCCAGTAGAACAGCCCCGGACGCTGTAAGGCCATTTGCCCTTTAGTGTCCTGGAGCTGTGTCCCGCCACCATCCAGGGTCAACTGAGAAAAATTGGCCGTCAACGTTTTCGACCGTTCCAGAAGGTTGGTCAGGCTCTGTACATCCGCCGGAGCGGCACTGGCGGAAAAGGCAGTCAACGCCAAAACCGGTAGCAACAACATGCTGACAAAACGCATGGAAATCCTCATTGATTAGTTAAACCCTGCTTGCAGATTACCTGCGAGCAGATCAGTCGCGCATTGGAGCCGGCGCTATCACTTCGCGCGAGCCGTTGGTATTCATTGCGGTCACGACCCCGGCCATTTCCATGGACTCGATCATGCGTGCCGCGCGGTTGTAGCCGATCTTCAGTTTGCGTTGAACCGCAGAGATCGAAGCGCGACGGCTTTCGAGCACGAACTGCACAGCCTCGTCGTACAGCGCGTCGGTTTCAGCGTCATCGCCGCCTTCACTGCTGCCGCCATCAAAGCCGCTGCCCGGCTCTTCGACACCCGCCAGGATGTCATCGTTGTAGTCCGGTGTACCACGCTGTTTCCAGGCTTCAACCACACGGTGTACTTCTTCGTCAGACACGAACGCACCGTGCACCCGAATCGGCAAGCTGGTGCCTGGCGGCATGTAGAGCATGTCACCGTGACCCAGCAGTTGTTCGGCGCCGCCCTGATCGATGATGGTCCGCGAGTCAATTTTGCTCGATACCTGGAACGCCATACGGGTCGGGATGTTGGCCTTGATCAGACCGGTGATCACGTCCACCGATGGACGCTGGGTCGCGAGGATCAAGTGGATCCCGGCAGCCCGCGCTTTCTGGGCAATACGGGCAATCAGTTCTTCGACCTTTTTGCCGACGATCATCATCATGTCGGCAAATTCGTCGACCACCACCACGATGGTCGGCAGTTTGGTCAGCAGCGGCGCTTCGTCATGGATGCTTTCGCGCTTGTACAGCGGGTCGCTGATTGGCTCACCCGCCGCTTCGGCATCTTTGATCTTCTGGTTGAAACCGGCCAGGTTACGCACGCCCATCTTGGCCATCAGCTTGTAGCGGCGCTCCATCTCGGCAACGCTCCAGCGCAGGGCGTTGGCCGCGTCTTTCATGTCGGTTACAACCGGGCAGAGCAAATGCGGAATGCCTTCGTAGATCGACAGCTCAAGCATTTTCGGGTCGATCATGATCAGCTTGGCGTCTTCCGGGCCCGACTTGAACAGGATCGACAGGATCATCGCGTTCACGCCCACCGATTTACCGGAACCGGTGGTACCGGCCACCAACAAGTGCGGCATTTTTGCCAGGTCGGTGATCACCGCCTTGCCGCCGATGTCATGACCCAAGGCCAAGGTAACCGGCGATTTGGCGTCATCGAACTCAGGGGTCGACAGCACTTCGGAGAAGCGCACGATCTGGCGATCTTCGTTGGGGATCTCGATGCCCACCGTGGTTTTACCCGGAATCACCTCAACCACCCGCACGCTGGTCACGGCCAGCGAACGTGCCAGGTCTTTGGCCAGGTTGGCGATACGGCTGACCTTGACCCCGGCCGCTGGCTGGATTTCGTAACGGGTAATGACCGGGCCCGGGTGAATCGAGTCCACCGTCACCTCGACGCCGAATTCCTTGAGTTTGATCTCAAGCAAATGGCCTACAGCCGCCAGGGATTCAGGGGAATAGTTGAGCTGCTTCTTCTCGGCCGGGTCCAAAATCGAGATCGGAGGCAAAGTGCCTTCAACTGCGCTGTCGACAAACAGCGGCACTTGTTTCTCTTTTTGCACACGCTTGCTCGGCTCCGGCGCTTTGGCCGGTGCCGGGGTAATCACGGCCGGCACGTGTTTTTCACGCTCGGTCATGTGCTTGGTCAGCGCTTGCTCACGCTCAATCAGACGTTCTTTGGCCTTGGCCTGTTCACGCTTGTCGGGAACGCTTGGGGCGACCACTTCGTTAACCCGGGTGTCGACTTCACGCAATTGTGCAACCAGTTGCTTGCGTTCGTTACGGTCAGACCACCAGCGATTCGCGGCGCCCTGAATCAACTCAAATAAGTCGAGGGTGATTTTGCCGGTCACGTCCATAACCTTGAACCACGACAAATCGGTAAAAACAGTCAAACCGAACAGGAACAAGGCGATCAGCAGCAAGGTGCTGCCTTGGATGTTAAGCGCGTTCTTCGCCAGGTCACCCAGGCTTTCGCCCAGCGCACCGCCAGCACCGGCGGGCAAACCAATGGCCGAGTGGAAGTGAATGTGCGCCAGCGCGGCACCCGAGAGCACCAGGAAGATCAGGCCGACCAGCCGCCACGAAAACAGCAGGCCGCTCCACTGCCACGGCTGGTGCCGCTCGCGGAAGATCTGATACGCCTTGATCGCCAGCAGCAGCGGAAAGATGTAGGCAAAATAGCCGAGCACCATGAACAGGATGTCCGCACTGTAGGCGCCCGCAGGCCCGCCAAAGTTCTGCACATCTACCACGCGGCTGTTGTGGCTCCAACCGGGATCGTCCTTACCGTAGGTGAGCAAGGCCATCATCATGAACAGGCATAGAGCGCCAATAGCGAGCAGTGCACCTTCCTTGAGCCGGTAGTGCAATTGCTGACGCCAGAGTGGAACTGTTTTAGGTGCTGCTGTGGATTTCTTCAAAACGCGTCTTTTCCTGCGCCTGTGGCGCGCCCAACAATTGATTGACTGCAAAATACTGCTCAATTCGAGCAGGTGACAAGTTCAGACATGAAACTGGACTAGCCTTGCACACAGCCTTGTAATATGACTCGTCACCCCAAGACCAGCCCGCCAGGGAGTGAGGCGAATGTTGTGCAGTTTAGAACAGCTCAAACAGGCGGGCCATTGTACGGGTTTAAGCCGTGGATGCCACGCTGACGCCAGCGCCGGGCGCAATCACCATGCGCCTGCACGAGAGCCGCCAATTTGAGCATGCATTGCCTTTTGTGACAAAGACTTATAGCACTGCCACGACAGCCACGGACCTGCTCGACTCAGACCGCGGCAACGCGACAGAGTTGCAGCCCCCCTCCCCTCTTCTGTAAGACCGATTGCCATGCTGACCTGGTTAAAACGCGACACCCTGACATTCCCGCCACTGACAACGGCCATGCGCGAACCCAATGGCTTGCTCGCCGCCGGCGGCGATCTGTCCCCTGACCGGCTGATCCAGGCCTATCGCCATGGCTGCTTCCCGTGGTTTTCCGAAGGCCAGCCGATACTCTGGTGGTCGCCAGACCCGCGCACGGTGTTATTCCCGCATGAGCTGCATGTCTCACGCAGCCTGGCAAAACTATTGCGCCAGCAACGTTACCACGTGACGTTCGACCGCGACTTCGAAGGGGTTATTCGAGCCTGCGCCGAACCGCGAAGCTATGCCGACGGCACGTGGATTACCGAAAAAATGCAAGATGCCTACATCGAGCTTCACGCACGCGGCCACGCGCACTCGGTAGAAGTCTGGGACAACGACACACTGGTCGGCGGCTTGTACGGCTTGGCGATGGGTCAATTGTTTTTTGGCGAGTCCATGTTCAGCCGCGCAGACAACGCCTCAAAAGTGGGCTTTGCGACGCTGGTCAGTCATTTGAAGGCCTGGGGCTTTGTGCTGATTGACTGCCAGATGCCAACCAATCACCTCGAAAGCCTGGGCGCCCGCTCAATTCCACGGCAACAATTCGCCGACTACCTACACAAACATCTCGATCTACCTACAAACGCAGAGTGGGTTTGATAGGCGAGTTTTGCTGGCTGGCTTACACTTAATTCAAAGATTTCCCTGAGGGCCCATCATGACCGAGCTGGCGCGCTTGAAGTTTTATGCCACTCAACCTCACGTTTGCAGCTACCTGCCCGATGAACAGGCGACCACGCTGTTCCTCGATCCCAGCCAGCCGATGGATGTGCAGGTCTATGCCGACTTGTCCGAAATGGGCTTTCGTCGCAGTGGCGACCACCTTTATCGACCCCATTGCGTGAAATGCGATGCGTGTACGCCTGCGCGCATCCCGGTACAGACGTTTATCCCCAACCGCCAGCAAAAGCGTATTCTCAAACGCAATGCCGACCTCCAGGTCAAAGCCGCCAAGCCCGGCTTTAGCGATGAGTACTTCGCCCTCTACAAGCGCTACATTGAGCAACGGCACGCGGACGGCGACATGTACCCGCCAAGCCGTGAGCAATTTTCGACGTTTCTGGTGCGCGACTTGCCGTTCTCGACGTTCTACGAGTTTCGCCTCGACGGACGGTTACTGGCCGTGGCGGTCACTGACGTGCTGCCTAATGGCTTGTCGGCGGTGTATACGTTCTACGAGCCTGACGAAGAGCGCCGCAGCCTGGGCCGCTACGGAATTCTCTGGCAAATTGCCGAAACCCGCCGCCTGGGGCTGAATGCGCTGTACCTCGGGTACTGGATCAAGAACTGCAAAAAGATGAATTACAAGACTGAATATCGGCCCATTGAGCTGCTGATTAATCAGAGATGGAGCACTCTTTACTGAACCCCTTGGCTTAAACCCTACTTTTCGGGCACAATGCACGCCGCTTTTGCCTGGCGCAGTTGCACCGGGCCATTCACTGGACACCGAGGGCTTTACTGCATGTCGAAAGAAGACAGCTTCGAAATGGAAGGCACTGTCGTCGACACCCTGCCCAACACCATGTTTCGTGTGGAGTTGGAAAATGGGCACGTCGTAACCGCGCATATTTCCGGCAAGATGCGCAAGAACTACATTCGTATTCTTACCGGTGACAAAGTGCGCGTCGAACTGACGCCCTATGACTTGAGCAAAGGGCGCATCACTTACCGCGCTCGTTAATCAAGTCAATACAAGACGCCCGGCTCTGCCGGGCGTTTTTGTTTGCCTGCGATATGCCCAACGCCAGCCCTGACTGTAGGAGCGAGCTTGCCTCGCGATCTCTTGATCTAAGCCCCCCTCACCCTAGCCCTCTCCCGCAGGAGAGGGAACCGATTGGGGGATGCTGAAGATACTCGCCGGCCTGCTTGCTACGCGACAGCGCGGCGTCGAAGACGAGGCGGCAGCCCTACAGGGTTTACCTATAAAAAAAGCGCCTTTCGGCGCTTTTTTATTTCACGGTCACATCAAGCCATTTCAACGTCTGTTTCAAACTCGAAGATCAGCTCGCCGTCTTTGAGGTCGATGTTAACCACGCCGCCATGATCGGCCAGCTCACCAAAGAGAATCTCTTCAGCCAGTGGGCGCTTGATTTTGTCCTGAATCAGACGCGCCATCGGGCGGGCGCCCATTGTCACGTCGTAACCGCCAGCCGCCAACCAGCCGCGCGCGGCATCGGTCACCACCAGTTGCACGTGCTTGTCTTCCAACTGCACTTGCAACTCGGTGAGGAACTTGTCCACCACGTGTTTGATCACTTCATGGCTGAGGCGACCAAATTGAATGATGGTGTCCAGACGGTTGCGGAACTCAGGGGTGAAGCTCTTCTTGATCACTTCCATTGCATCGGTGGCGTGATCCTGCAAGGTAAAGCCGATCGATGCCCGCGAAGCCGTCTCTGCACCCGCGTTGGTGGTCATGATGATGATCACGTTACGGAAGTCAGCCTTGCGCCCGTTGTTGTCGGTCAGCGTGCCGTGGTCCATGACCTGCAGCAGCAAGTTGAAGACCTCAGGGTGCGCCTTCTCGATTTCATCCAGCAGCAGAACGCAGTGCGGTTGCTTGGTGATGGCTTCGGTGAGCAGGCCGCCCTGATCAAACCCGACATAGCCTGGAGGCGCACCGATCAGACGCGATACGGTGTGGCGCTCCATGTACTCGGACATATCAAAGCGAATCAGCTCAACACCCAGCGCCTTGGACAACTGGCGCGCAGCTTCGGTTTTACCCACACCGGTCGGGCCTGCGAACAGGAACGAACCGACAGGCTTGTCTGGCGACTTGAGGCCGGCACGCGACAGCTTGATGGCCGTCGACAAGGAGTCAATCGCCGCATCCTGGCCAAACACCGTCAACTTAAGGTCGCGCTCAAGGTTACGCAGCAGCTCTTTATCGGAGCTGGAGACGCTCTTAGGCGGAATACGGGCGATTTTCGCCACGATGTCTTCGACCTGCTGCACATCGATGCGCTGGGCGCGTTTTTCAACCGGCTGCAGGCGCTGATACGCCCCCGCCTCGTCGATCACGTCAATGGCTTTGTCCGGCATGTGCCGGTCATTGATGTAGCGTGACGCCAGCTCGGCCGCCGCACGCAGGGCCTCATCAGTGTATTCAATACCGTGATGCTGCTCGAAACGCCCTTTAAGGCCGCGCAGAATACCGATGGTGTCTTCAACCGAAGGTTCGGACACGTCGACTTTCTGGAAGCGTCGCGCCAGGGCACGGTCTTTTTCAAAGATCCCGCGAAATTCCTGGAACGTGGTCGAACCAATGCAACGGATCTCACCCGAGGACAGCAGGGGCTTGAGCAGGTTGGAAGCGTCCATTACGCCACCGGACGCCGCGCCCGCACCAATAATGGTGTGGATCTCGTCGATGAACAAAATGGCCTGCGGACGTTTTTTCAGCTCGCCGAGCAACGCCTTGAAGCGCTTCTCGAAATCGCCGCGGTACTTGGTGCCGGCCAGCAAGGCACCCAGGTCCAGCGAATAAACGATGCTGTTGGCCAGCAGGTCCGGCACCTGGTTATCAACGATGCGCTTGGCCAGGCCTTCGGCAATCGCGGTTTTACCCACGCCTGCCTCGCCTACCAGCAGCGGGTTGTTTTTACGGCGACGCGCCAGAATCTGCGCAACGCGCTCAACTTCGTTTTCACGCCCCACCAGCGGATCAATCCGGCCCTGGCGGGCCAGCTCATTCAGGTTGCTGGCGTAAGCATCCAGAGGATTGCTTGAAGACGACGACTCACCGCCCTCTTCATCCTGCATTTCGTTCTCGTTTTCAGCGTGATCGCCATGGCCCGGCACTTTGGAAATCCCGTGCGCGATGAAGTTGACCACATCGATGCGGGCAACACTCTGTTGCTTGAGAAAGAACACCGCCTGGCTTTCTTGCTCACTGAAAATCGCTACCAGCACATTGGCGCCGGTGACTTCACGTTTGCCGGAGCTTTGTACGTGGAACACAGCGCGCTGCAAGACCCGTTGAAAACCCAGGGTTGGCTGAGTTTCACGGTCTTCGTCGTGGACAGGGATCAGGGGGGTGGTGGAATCAATAAACTCTTGCAGGTCATGCTTGAGTTTGTCGAGGTTTGCGCCACAGGCGCGTAGAACGGTTGCGGCCGCCTCATTATCCAGAAGCGCTAGAAGGAGGTGCTCGACCGTCATGAACTCATGACGCTTTGAGCGTGCTTCCTTGAAGGCCAGATTGAGGGTGACTTCGAGCTCGCGATTTAACATGGCTTCACCTCATACCCAAGTGGTCGGCGTTAACCGTCCTTCTCGATTTCACAGAGTAGCGGATGCTGGCTTTCGCGTGCGTACTGGTTTACCTGCGCCGCCTTGGTCTCGGCGATGTCGCGGGTAAAGATGCCGCACACTGCCCGTCCTTCTGTATGAACGGCCAGCATGACCTTGGTCGCCAATTCGCGATTCAAGTTAAAAAACACCTCAAGCACTTCGACAACGAAATCCATGGGTGTGTAGTCATCGTTGAACAAAACCACCTTGTACATCGGCGGCGCCTGAAGCGCAGGCTTAGCCTCTTGCACAGCCAAGCCAGCGGAATCTTCGTCATCATAATCGGGCTGATCATGATTGGATGTTAGTCGAATCTGGCTGATTGCATGCATGGAAAGAAAGGTTCGTCTTTGATCGATTACAGTGATGGAGGCAGACGTAGCAAATTTCAACTGCGCCGCCGCGTGACCTTGACTATCGGTAAAACGGTGTTACAACCAATAGAACCCACAGTGGGTAATAAAGGTCCGTGCAGTCAACCATATTTCGTGGTTTCTGCGCGAGTGAACTGGATGATACTCCAGTGATGGAGTTGTTTGCAGCAGAGGGAGATGAGTATGCAAGGCAAGGTCAAGTGGTTTAACAACGCCAAAGGCTTCGGCTTTATCAATACGGAAGCCAAGGAAGGCATCGACGAGCATGGACATCCAATCGACTTCTTCGCCCATTTTTCCGCCATTCAGATGGACGGCTACAAAACGCTAAAAGCAGGCCAGCCTGTCAGCTTTGAAATCATTCAAGGGCCAAAAGGCCTGCACGCTGTGGCAATCACCGACGCCAAGGTGCTGACGCCACCACCCGTGACTGCATCAGGGGCCACCCGCCTGTCGGTCTGAGCCCGCGAGCACAGCCCGTCATGAAGAACGGCCGATTCTCACACACGAATCGGCCGTTTTTTTATTGCACTTACCGCCATGCACGTGCGCATCCCACCTTCAAAACCCCAGAAAAACCCCGTAACCACGGGCGCATCAGGCCAAAACCAAGGGCATTTTGCCGCAGGTTCTTAGACCAATTGATGATTTGTGTTAGGCCACCCCCCTCGCAGCAACCTTAGTGACCTATGTATACTGCGCCGGTGACCACGGAGTCACTCAGCAACACCTACTGGAATGAGTCTTTCAGGCCTAGAAAGGCTGAGCCGTTACCCCGGCTCGACCGCTTGACGCTCTACTGATGCATTCACATCACAGCGAAGAACCTCGACTTTCGGCTCATTGTTCACTGTGTACGAAAGCGCCTACCCTGCGCATCTCGAGTATCTGAGCACGCTCAGCAAAGAAGAGAGTTAATCCGAAATGCCCAACCGTTCGAAGATCATCTACACCTTCACCGACGAAGCTCCGGCGCTCGCCACCTATTCACTGCTGCCTATCATCGAGGCTTTCACCGCCAGCGCTGATATTGACGTTGAGACGCGCGACATCTCTTTGGCAGGCCGCATCCTCGCCAGCTTCCCCGAGCAATTGGGTGACAAGGCCGTAGCAGACCACCTCGCCGAACTGGGCGCCCTGGCTGTTACCCCTGAAGCCAACATCATCAAGCTGCCTAACATCAGCGCCTCGGTTCCTCAGCTGCAAGCTGCCATCAAGGAACTGCAAGCACAGGGCTTCAACATCCCTGACTACCCGGACACCGCGACCACTGACGCCGAGAAAGACATCAAGGCGCGTTACAGCAAAGTCATGGGCAGCGCCGTAAACCCGGTATTGCGCGAAGGCAACTCAGACCGCCGCGCCCCGCTGTCGGTTAAAAACTACGCTCGCAAGCACCCGCACAAAATGGGCGCCTGGGCTGCAGACTCCAAGTCTCACGTGGCTCACATGAGCGAAGGCGACTTCTACGGCAGCGAAAAAGCGGCCCTGATCGAAGCCCCGGACAGCGTTAAAATCGAACTGATCGCTCAAGACGGCACCACCACCGTCCTGAAGGAAAAAACCGCCGTACAAGCCGGCGAGATCATCGATTGCTCCGTCATGAGCAAAAATGCCCTGCGCAAGTTCGTAGCGGCCGAAATCGAAGACGCCAAAAAACAAGGCGTACTGTTCTCGGTTCACTTGAAAGCCACCATGATGAAGGTTTCCGACCCGATCATGTTTGGCCAGATCGTGGCTGAGTTCTACAAGGACGCGCTGGCCAAACACGCTGACGTCCTGAAAGAAATCGGTTTCAACCTGAACAACGGTATTGGCGACCTGTACGCCCGTATCAAGGCACTGCCAGCCGAGAAGCAAGCTGAAATCGAAGCTGACATCCAGGCTGTCTACGCCAACCGCCCTGCTCTGGCGATGGTCAACTCTGACAAAGGCATCACCAACCTGCACGTACCAAGCGACGTGATTGTTGACGCCTCGATGCCAGCGATGATTCGTGATTCCGGCAAGATGTGGAACACCGAAGGCCAACTGCAAGACACCAAGGCCATCATCCCGGATCGCTGCTACGCAACCATCTACCAGGCCACGATCGAAGACTGCAAAAAGCACGGCGCTTTCGATCCAACCACCATGGGCAGCGTGCCAAACGTTGGCCTGATGGCGCAAAAAGCCGAAGAGTACGGCTCGCACGACAAAACCTTCCAGATCAAAACCCCTGGCGTTGTTCGGGTAACCGACAGCAACGGCAACGTGCTGATGGAACAAAAGGTTGAGGAAGGCGACATCTGGCGCATGTGCCAGGCCAAAGACGCGCCAATCCGCGACTGGGTCAAACTGGCCGTTAACCGCTCCCGCGCCAGCAACACCCCGGCTGTATTCTGGCTGGACCCTAAGCGTGCCCACGACGCACAGATGATCAAGAAGGTTGAAACCTACCTGAAAGATCACGACACCAGCGGTCTGGACATTCGCATCATGTCGCCTGTAGACGCCATGAAGTTCACCCTGGAACGCACCCGTGCCGGCCTGGACACCATCTCGGTAACCGGTAACGTACTGCGCGACTACCTGACTGACCTGTTCCCGATCATGGAACTGGGCACCAGCGCCAAAATGCTCTCGATCGTCCCGCTGATGAATGGCGGCGGCCTGTTCGAAACGGGCGCAGGCGGTTCGGCACCCAAGCACGTGCAACAACTGCTGGAAGAAAACTTCCTGCGCTGGGACTCGCTGGGTGAGTTCCTGGCACTGGCTGCTTCCCTGGAGCACCTGGGCACCACCTACAACAACGCAAAAGCGTTGGTGTTGGCCAAAACCCTGGACCAGGCCACTGGCCAGTTCCTCGACAACAACAAATCGCCATCGCGTAAAGTCGGCAACATCGACAACCGCGGCAGCCACTTCTACCTGGCGCTGTACTGGGCTCAAGCCCTGGCGGCGCAAACTGAAGACAAAGAGCTGCAAGCCCTGTTTGCCCCAGTGGCAAAAGCCATGACCGAGAACGAGGCAAAAATCGTTGCAGAACTCAACGCCGTGCAGGGCAAGCCTGTCGACATCGGTGGTTACTACCACGCCGACGCCGACAAGGTGAGCACCGTCATGCGCCCTAGCGCCACGCTGAACGCGATCATCGCTTCCCTGGTGTAAGAGCAACAGGCAACAGCACAGACCCCGGCCCACGACGCCGGGGTTTGTGTTTTTACGGGCCATACAAACCCTGTGGGAGCGGGCTTGCTCGCGATAGCATCAGCGCGTAAAAAGCACAGACTGAAGCGCCTGCATCGCGAGCAAGCCCGCTCCCACAGGGGATATGCATCCACCAATAAACCGAGACCCTCACATGGAATGGAAACCCCACATCACCGTCGCCACGGTCATCGAAGACAATGGCCGTTTTTTGATGGTTGAGGAATACAGCGGCGAGCGCGCCGTGCTCAACCAGCCCGCCGGGCACCTGGACCCGAACGAAACCCTGATTGAAGCAGCGATCCGCGAAACCCTCGAAGAAACCGGCTACGACGTCGAACTGACCGGGGTCATCGGCATTTACCTTTACACCGCCCCGAGCAACGGCGTGACGTATCAGCGCGTATGCTTTGCCGGCAAAGCCGTCAAACATCACCCCGAATACACCCTGGACACCGGCATCATCGGCCCGCAATGGCTGACCCGCGATGAGCTAATAGCGCAACGCCAGCGCTGGCGCAGCGAGCTGAGCCTGCAGTGCATCGACGATTATCTGAGCGGTCAACTGTTCGACCTTACGTTAATCCGCCCTTCGGTTTAGCCTTGAGCGCTCGGGCCTGATAGAATCGCGTCCTTTTTCAAGGCACTCATTGAAACCCTATGCGTGATCCAGCCTTAGTCGCCCCCGAACAACAGCGCGTCATCGTCGGCATGTCCGGCGGTGTAGACTCTTCCGTTTCCGCCGTTCTGCTCATGGAGCAGGGCTATCAGGTGGAAGGCCTGTTCATGAAGAACTGGGAGGAAGACGACGGAACGGATTACTGCACCGCCATGGATGACCTGGCTGACGCCCAGGCCGTGTGCGACAAAATTGGCATAAAGCTACACACTGCCAACTTTGCCGCCGAGTACTGGGACAACGTCTTTGAGCACTTCCTGGCCGAATACAAGGCCGGGCGCACGCCCAACCCGGACATCCTGTGCAACCGCGAAATCAAGTTCAAGGCGTTCCTCGACTACGCCCTGATGCTCGGCGCAGATCTGATCGCTACCGGCCACTACGTGCGCCGTCGCGACATTGACGGCCGCACAGAGCTGCTCAAGGGCCTCGACCCGAACAAGGATCAAAGCTACTTCCTGCATGCCGTCGGTGGCGAGCAGATTGCCAAGACCTTGTTCCCGGTGGGCGAACTGGAAAAACCGGAAGTGCGCCGCATCGCCGAAAAACACGGCCTGGCCACCGCCAAAAAGAAAGACTCCACGGGTATCTGCTTTATTGGCGAGCGCCGCTTCAGCGACTTCCTCAAGCAGTACCTGCCCGCGCAGCCGGGTGAAATCAAAACCACCGAAGGTGAAGTGATCGGCCGCCACCACGGCCTGATGTACCACACCATCGGCCAGCGCCAGGGCCTGGGCATCGGCGGCCTCAAAGACGCCAGTGACGAGCCGTGGTACGTGCTGATCAAAGACCTTGAGCACAACGAACTGATCGTTGGCCAGGGCAATGACCACCCGTGGCTGTTCTCCCGCGCCCTGCTCGCCTCAGAGATCTATTGGGTCAACCCGATCGACCTGAGCAGCCCGCTGCGCCTGACCGCCAAGGTCCGCTATCGCCAGAGTGACCAGCCGTGCACCCTTGAAAAAACCGCTACTGGCTATCGCGCCACCTTCGACGACCCGCAACGCGCGGTCACCCCCGGCCAGTCCGTGGTGTTTTACGACGGTGAAGTGTGCCTGGGCGGCGGCGTGATCGAAGTGGCCGAGCCGTGGACCAGCAAGGGCCACCGCGCATGAACCCGATTCAGGAGCAACTGGTAGCCCTGGGCGGCGTGTTTTTTGCCGCGGTGCTGGTCGACAAGATCGCCAAGACCGGCCAGATCAGCGAAGCCGACCTGGCCTGCATGCTGGGCAGCCTGCTGGTACGCGACCCCAAGGACACCCTTGAGGTCTATGGCGGTGACGACAGCAACCTGCGCGAAGGCTATCGGGCACTGATTGGCGCCCTTGAGCGCGACCCGAACACCTTGCAGCGCGAACCGCTGCGCTACGCCCTGTCGATGCTGGGGCTTGAGCGTCAACTGGCCAAGCGCGATGACATGCTTGAGCTGATTGGCAAGCGCCTGCCGCAAATCCAGTCCCAGGTTGAGCATTTCGGCCCCGCCCACGAAAACGTGGTGGCGGCCTGCGGCGGACTGTATCAGGACACCCTGAGTACCCTGCGCCAGCGCATCCAGGTTCACGGTGACATGCGCAACCTGCAGCAACCGAACAATGCAGCAAAGATTCGCGCACTACTGCTGGCCGGCATTCGTTCTGCGCGGCTGTGGCGCCAATTGGGCGGTCATCGCTGGCAGCTGGTTTTTAGCCGCCGCAAGCTGCTCAAAGAGCTTTATCCGATGCTGCGCGGCAACTGAAACACGCCAGTACCAACACGTTGCAACCTCGTTACGCGTAAGACGCCGGTCAGTTGGCAGCGGACCGGCTGTTTTTTTCATGTATGATACGCGCCCCATTTCGTTGCCCGACTGTCCGAGAACACCCCATGCAGCTCTCTTCGCTCACTGCGGTTTCCCCTGTTGACGGCCGCTACGCCGGCAAAACCCAGGCCCTGCGCCCAATTTTCAGCGAGTACGGCCTGATCCGTGCTCGCGTTCTGGTTGAAGTTCGCTGGCTCCAGCGCCTGGCTGCTCACGCTGCCATCCCTGAAGTCCCGGCCTTCTCCGCCGAAGCCAACGCCGTTCTGAATGAACTGGCCGAAAACTTCTCTCTGGAGCACGCCGAGCGTGTCAAAGAGATCGAGCGCACCACCAACCACGACGTTAAAGCCATTGAGTACCTGCTCAAGGAACAGGCCGCCAAGCTGCCTGAGCTGGCCAACGTCAGTGAGTTCATCCACTTTGCCTGCACCAGCGAGGACATCAACAACCTGTCCCACGCCCTGATGCTGCGTGAAGGCCGTGATGACGTGATGCTGCCGCTGATGCGCCAGACCGCCCAAGCCATCCGCGAACTGGCCATCCGTTTCGCTGACGTGCCAATGCTGTCGCGCACCCACGGCCAACCGGCTTCGCCTACTACCCTGGGCAAAGAACTGGCCAACGTGGTGTACCGTCTGGAGCGTCAAATCGCTCAAGTCGCTGCGGTACCGCTGCTGGGCAAAATCAACGGCGCTGTCGGCAACTACAACGCCCACCTGTCGGCCTACCCGCAGATCGACTGGGAAGCCAACGCCCGCGCCTTCATCGAAGACGAGTTGGGCCTGGGCTTCAACCCGTACACCACGCAAATCGAACCGCACGACTACATTGCTGAGCTGTTTGACGCCATTGCGCGCTTCAACACCATCCTGATCGACTTCGACCGCGATATCTGGGGCTATATCTCCCTGGGCTACTTCAAGCAGCGCACCATCGCAGGCGAAATCGGTTCGTCGACCATGCCGCACAAGGTCAACCCGATCGACTTCGAAAACTCCGAAGGCAACCTGGGTATCGCTAACGCCTTGTTCCAGCATCTGGCCAGCAAATTGCCAATCTCCCGCTGGCAGCGCGACCTGACCGACTCCACCGTACTGCGCAACCTCGGTGTCGGCTTCGCCCACAGCGTGATCGCGTACGAAGCCAGCCTCAAAGGCATCAGCAAGCTTGAGCTGAACGCTCAAAAAATCGCTGCTGACCTGGACGCGTGCTGGGAAGTATTGGCTGAGCCGATCCAGACCGTGATGCGTCGCTACAACATTGAAAACCCGTACGAGAAGCTCAAAGAGCTGACGCGCGGCAAGGGCATCAGCCCTGAAGCACTGCAAACGTTCATCGACGGCCTTGAAATGCCGGAAGCGGCCAAGGCCGAGCTGAAGCTGCTGACGCCTGCCAACTACATTGGCAACGCGATCGAGCAAGCCAAGCGTATCTGATCGCTGCAACGACCTATTAACGCCCGGCCGTGCCGGGCGTTTTTATTCCTGATTACAAAGCGCATTTTTTCAATAGGTTACACATGAATCCTGATACTCCTCTTCAACTTCTGGGCGGCATCACGGCGCGCGAGTTCATGCGCGACTACTGGCAGAAAAAACCACTGCTGATCCGCCAGGCAATTCCTGACTTCGAAAGCCCGATCGATGCCGACGAACTGGCCGGTCTGGCATTGGAAGAAGAAGTCGAATCGCGCCTGATCATCGAGCACGGCGAGCGCCCATGGGAACTGCGCCGCGGCCCGTTCGCAGAAGACGAATTCGGCAAACTGCCAGAACGCGAGTGGACCCTGCTGGTTCAAGCCGTTGACCAGTTCGTCCCGGAAGTCGGTGAATTGCTGGAAAACTTCCGCTTCCTGCCAAGCTGGCGCATCGACGACGTGATGATCAGCTATGCAGCCCCGGGCGGCAGCGTCGGTCCGCACTTCGATAACTACGACGTATTCCTGCTGCAAGGCCACGGCAAGCGCCACTGGCAGATCGGCCAGATGTGCGACGCCGACAGCAAGCTGCTGGAACATGCCGACCTGCGAATTCTGGCTGAGTTCGAGGCCACCGATGAGTGGACCCTGGAACCCGGCGACATGCTCTACCTGCCGCCACGCCTGGCCCACTGCGGCGTTGCCGTGGATGACTGCCTGACCTACTCGGTCGGTTTCCGTGCCCCAAGCGCAGCCGAAGTACTGACCCACTTCACGGACTTCCTGAGCCAGTACCTGCCGGACGAAGACCGCTACACCGATGCCGACGCGCAGCCTGTAAGCGATCCGCACCAGATCCAGCACGACGCTCTGGGCCGCCTTAAAAACCTGCTGACCGAGCACATGAGCGACGAGCGCATGCTGCTGACCTGGTTCGGCCAGTTCATGACCGAGCCACGCTACCCGGAACTCGTGGTCGGCCCGGAACTCGAAGAGCCAGAGCTGATCGACAGCCTGGAACAGGGCGCTATTCTGATCCGTAACCCGAGCGCCCGCCTGGCCTGGTCCGAAGTGGACGAAGACCTGCTGTTGTTCGCCAGCGGCCAAAGCCGTCTGTTGCCGGGTAAACTGCGCGAGTTGTTGAAAATGATTTGCGCGGCCGACGCCCTGCACAGTGATAACCTCGGCCCATGGCTGGCCGATGAAGACGCAAGCAACCTGCTCTTCGAGCTGGTTAAACAAGGAAGCCTGGGGTTTGCTGATGAATAAGACTCACGTAAGTGTCGCCGACTGGAAAAAGGACAACTCCGATATTCGACGCATTCGTGAGACGGTGTTTATTGCCGAACAACAAGTCCCGCCCGAACTGGAATGGGACGCAGACGACGCAGATGCCGTGCATTTTCTGGCTTATGAGGACGATTTCCCGATTGGTACTGCCCGGCTGCTGCCGGACGGCCACATTGGACGAGTGTCTGTCCTCAAAGACTGGCGCGGCCTCAAAGTGGGCGACGCCTTGATGCAGGCCGCGATCAGCGAAGCTGAAAAACGCGGCCTCAAAAAGCAGCAGCTCAGCGCGCAAGTGCACGCAACGCCGTTCTATGAGCGCCTGGGTTTCAAAATCGTCAGCGACGAATTCCTCGAAGCAGGCATTCCGCACGTTGATATGGAACGCGTTAGCTAACCACTACGCCCACCCTTGTGGGAGCGGGCTTGCTCGCGATACGGATAACGCTGCTTTGCAGAAAGAATGAGTCGTCTGCATCGCGAGCAAGCCCGCTCCCACATGCGTTACAACAAAACGCCCTGCCATCTTCGGATCGCAGGGCGTTTTGCTATCTGCCACACTCCGCAGATACTTTTACGTATTGCGGAGATAACGGACATGTCCCTACGCCCCTTCATCGCCAGCCTGCTCATGGTCTTCAGCATGAGCGCACTGGCCGATACCAAAGTCATTACCTTACAAAACCGCACAAGCGCCGATCTACTGCCGATTGCGCAGAACTTTATCGGTAAAAACGGGAAAGTCAGCGCCTATGGCAACCAACTGATTGTCGAAGCAGCCCCCTCGAAAATTCAAAACCTGGAAAACCTGCTGGCGCAACTCGACACCCCCGCCAAGCGCTTGCTGATTACGGTCGATACCCGCGACAACAGCCTGCCCGAATCCAGTTCAGACACCCGCGTGATCAGCACCGCCAGCCGTGAAGGCGGCATTCAGCAAATCGAGGCCACTGAAGGTGTCCCCGCACAAATTCAGATCGGCCAGAGCGTGCCCCTCACCAGCACCCAGACAGACGCCTATGGCCGACTGCTCACTCAGACCGAATACCGCGATGTCACCCAAGGATTTTTCGTCACCGCCACCGTCACAGGTGAAACGGTACACCTCGCGATTAGCACGCACCTGGACACCATGAGTCAGGAACGCCCCGATGTAGTGAACATGCAAAATGCCAACACACAGATCAGCGGCCCCCTCGGTCAGTGGATCACCGTGGCAGGCAGCAGCAACCAGAGCCAGACCGAAAATAACGCTACAACCCTTACCTACTCTACTCAAGGGCGCAACGACATGACGGTACGGGTCAAAGTCAACACTCTCGACCAAAGGACCCAAAACTGACTGATGGGTCGTATTAGACTAAATATGTAGTGCTGCAAAAAAAGCACTACAAAGTGTTTGACGACACAAAAATGCAAAGGCATGATGGCCCCGCTCCCGCCAATCAGAGCCCCGGAAAAGGGCCCTGGATGCCTCTTGGCGAGCAGCCATTCACGCACTTACACAAACACAATTGCTGTGTGCTGGTGGAGCAAAATTTTTCAACCCAGACCTATGCGACGAGGTTTATCTCCATGGCACTGACACGCGAACAGCAAATTGCAGCCCTTGAAAAAGACTGGGCCGAAAACCCACGCTGGAAAGGCGTGAAACGCGATTATTCCGCTGCTGACGTGGTCCGCCTGCGTGGTTCGGTTCAACCCGAGCACACCTTTGCAAAATTGGGCGCTGACAAGCTGTGGAAACTGGTGACACAGGGCGCACACCCGTCCTTCCGTCCTGAGAAAGATTTCGTCAACTGCATGGGCGCCCTGACCGGGGGCCAGGCAGTTCAACAGGTTAAAGCCGGCATCCAGGCTATCTACCTGTCGGGTTGGCAAGTGGCAGCAGACAACAACTCTGCTGAATCCATGTACCCCGATCAGTCGCTGTACCCGGTGGACTCGGTTCCAACCGTGGTCAAGCGCATCAACAACTCGTTCCGTCGTGCCGACCAGATCCAGTGGAAAGCCGGCAAAAACCCGGGCGACGCAGGCTACATCGACTACTTCGCCCCTATCGTGGCGGACGCTGAAGCCGGTTTCGGCGGCGTACTGAACGCTTACGAACTGATGAAGAACATGATCGAAGCTGGCGCCGCCGGCGTTCACTTCGAAGACCAACTGGCCTCGGTAAAAAAATGCGGCCACATGGGCGGCAAAGTACTGGTGCCTACCCAGGAAGCCGTACAAAAGCTGACCGCTGCGCGCCTGGCTGCTGATGTGGCTGGCGTACCGAGCATCATCCTGGCCCGTACCGACGCTAACGCCGCAGACCTGCTGACGTCTGACTGCGACCCGTACGACCAGCCGTTCGTGTCTGGCGAGCGCACCAAAGAAGGCTTCTACAAAGTCCGTGCAGGCCTGGACCAAGCGATTGCCCGCGGCCTGGCCTACGCTCCTTACGCCGATCTGATCTGGTGTGAAACCGCCAAACCAGACCTGGATGAAGCACGCCGCTTTGCCGAAGCGATCAAAAAGGAATATCCGGACCAACTGCTGTCGTACAACTGCTCGCCTTCCTTCAACTGGAAGAAAAACCTGGACGACGCGACCATCGCCAAGTTCCAGCGCGAACTCTCGGCAATGGGCTACAAGCACCAGTTCATCACCTTGGCCGGTATTCACAACATGTGGCACAGCATGTTCAACCTGGCGCACGACTACGCCCGCAACGACATGACTGCCTACGTGAAACTGCAAGAGCAGGAATTCGCTGACGCAGAAAAAGGCTACACCTTCGTGGCGCACCAACAAGAAGTGGGCACCGGCTACTTCGACGACATGACCACCGTTATTCAAGGTGGCTCTTCATCGGTAACCGCCCTGACCGGCTCGACCGAAGAAGAACAGTTCCACTGATAGCTGTTCCTCAGTGATTGGCGCCCCGACTGGTTCGGGGCGTTTTTTTGTGTGGATATCGCTCATCTTTGTAGTCGCTGCCGAGGCACGAAGGCTGCGAGCTGTTTATAAGCAGCCATGACGATCAAGAGTTCGCAGCCTTCGTGCCTCGGCAGCGACTACGGGATCAGAGGGGATCAGGCCGATCCACCAAAACCATGACCCAGATCCATAAACTGAAACGTGAAGCAGGTTACAAAGCCAAGTTCAAAACTTGCCAAGTGCGTCTATATAAGCCAAGTTCAATGGGTTAACCGTACTGCGTCACAACATCGCAGCACTTAAACGATATTAATTATCATTTAGAGTTGCTTTTGTTGATTACCTGCGCCGTAAAACATAATCATTGAAACACGCTGTAATCCACGGAACACAAGGCCTGCGCAGACTTTGAGGAGTGCTATACCACTAAAGGATTGAATTAATTCATCTTAGAAAATTTACTTGCTGGGTGTTTAGCCATAAAATCCCGGCAATCAATAGCGCTGCGACATATCGTCACTGCTTTATTACCTTTTTAAGCTCAGAGACCTTTGCTCTCTGTTAAGGATTTCCAGCATGCCCGAAGCGACAGGACTCATAGCCCACAACTGGGGCTTTGCCATTTTCCTTCTCGGCGTTGTCGGCCTCTGTGCCTTCATGCTCGGCGTCTCCAGCCTCCTTGGGTCAAAAGCCTGGGGCCGCAGCAAAAACGAACCGTTCGAGTCCGGCATGCTGCCTACCGGTGGCGCCCGCTTGCGGCTCTCTGCAAAATTCTATCTGGTCGCGATGCTGTTCGTGATCTTCGATATCGAAGCCCTCTTTCTCTTTGCATGGTCTGTGTCTGTTCGCGAAAGCGGCTGGACCGGATTCGTCGAAGCTCTCGTTTTCATAGCAATTCTGTTGGCAGGCCTTGTCTACCTATTTCGGGTGGGTGCTCTTGATTGGGCACCGGAAGCTCGTCGTAAGCGGCAGGCCAAGCTGAAACAATGAGGCTTTGGCAATGCAATACGAACTCACCAGGATCGACCCGGATGCTCCTAACGAGCAATACCCGATCGGCAATCGGGAAACCGTTGCCGATCCGTTAGAAGATCAAGTCCACAAAAACATTTTCATGGGCAAGCTGGAAGACGTGCTGAACGGCACGGTCAACTGGGGGCGTAAAAACTCCTTGTGGCCGTACAACTTCGGCTTGTCGTGCTGCTACGTGGAAATGACCACCGCCTTCACGGCGCCCCACGACATCGCGCGCTTTGGCGCCGAAGTGATCCGGGCATCGCCGCGTCAGGCGGATTTCATGGTTATTGCCGGTACCTGCTTCATCAAGATGGCGCCGATCATTCAGCGTCTCTATGAGCAAATGCTTGAGCCTAAGTGGGTTATCTCCATGGGTTCTTGCGCCAACTCCGGTGGCATGTACGACATCTACTCCGTGGTTCAAGGGGTCGACAAGTTCCTGCCCGTGGACGTTTACGTGCCAGGCTGCCCACCCCGCCCAGAAGCTTTCCTGCAAGGCTTGATGCTCTTGCAAGAGTCGATTGGCCAGGAGCGTCGCCCACTTTCCTGGGTTGTCGGTGAACAAGGCGTGTACCGCGCCGAGATGCCGTCCCAAAAGGAACAGCGCCGCGAACAGCGTATTCAGGTCACTAACCTGCGCAGCCCCGACGAAGTCTGATCCAGCGCCGCTTCTATAAATAGAACGAAACACTGGCTTCATTCTTTACGTTGAACGAAAGCGATAAAAAACCATGACTACAGGCTCCGCTCTGTACATCCCGCCTTACAAGGCTGACGACCAGGATGTGGTTGTCGAACTCAATACCCGTTTTGGCCCTGAAGCGTTCACCGCACAGGCCACACGCACCGGCATGCCGGTGCTTTGGGTTACCCGCGCAAAACTGGTTGAAGTACTGACCTTCCTGCGCAACCTGCCAAAACCTTACGTCATGCTCTATGACTTGCACGGTGTGGACGAACGTCTGCGCACCAAGCGTCAGGGCTTGCCATCGGGTGCAGACTTCACGGTCTTCTACCACCTGATGTCGCTTGAGCGTAATAGTGACGTAATGATCAAGGTTGCCTTGTCCGAGAGCGACCTCAGCCTGCCGACCATCACCGGTATCTGGCCAAACGCCAACTGGTATGAGCGTGAAGTCTGGGACATGTTCGGTATCGACTTCAAAGGCCACCCGCACCTGTCGCGCATCATGATGCCGCCGACCTGGGAAGGTCACCCGCTGCGCAAGGACTTCCCGGCGCGTGCGACCGAGTTCGATCCGTACAGCCTGACCCTGGCCAAAGTGCAGCTGGAAGAAGAAGCCGCACGCTTCCGCCCCGAAGACTGGGGCATGAAGCGTTCCGGCGAAAACGAGGACTATATGTTCCTCAACTTGGGCCCGAACCACCCTTCGGCTCACGGTGCCTTCCGTATCATCTTGCAACTGGACGGCGAAGAGATCGTCGACTGCGTGCCAGACATTGGCTACCACCACCGTGGTGCCGAGAAAATGGCCGAGCGCCAGTCCTGGCACAGTTTCATCCCGTACACCGACCGTATCGACTACCTCGGCGGCGTGATGAACAACCTGCCGTACGTGCTCTCGGTCGAGAAGCTCGCCGGGATCAAGGTGCCGGACCGGGTCGACACCATCCGCATCATGATGGCCGAGTTCTTCCGTATCACCAGCCACCTGCTGTTCCTGGGTACCTACATCCAGGACGTGGGCGCCATGACCCCGGTGTTCTTTACCTTCACCGACCGTCAGCGCGCTTACAAAGTGATCGAAGCCATCACCGGTTTCCGTCTGCACCCGGCCTGGTACCGCATCGGTGGCGTTGCCCACGACCTGCCAAATGGCTGGGAGCGTCTGGTCAAGGAATTCGTCGAGTGGATGCCCAAGCGTCTGGACGAGTACCAAAAAGCCGCGCTGGACAACAGCATTCTGCGTGGTCGTACCATCGGCGTCGCCCAGTACAACACCAAAGAGGCCCTGGAATGGGGCGTCACCGGTGCTGGCCTGCGGTCCACCGGTTGCGACTTCGACGTGCGTAAAGCGCGCCCGTACTCCGGCTACGAGAACTTCGAATTCGAAGTCCCGTTGGCAGCCAATGGCGATGCCTACGACCGCTGCATCGTGCGCGTCGAAGAAATGCGTCAGAGCCTGAAAATCATCGAGCAGTGCATGCGCAACATGCCAGCCGGCCCGTACAAGGCGGATCACCCGCTGACCACGCCGCCGCCTAAAGAGCGCACGCTGCAGCACATCGAGACCTTGATCACGCACTTCCTGCAAGTTTCGTGGGGCCCGGTCATGCCGGCCAACGAATCCTTCCAGATGATCGAAGCGACCAAGGGCATCAACAGTTACTACCTGACGAGCGATGGCGGCACCATGAGCTACCGCACCCGGATTCGCACCCCAAGCTTCGCCCATTTGCAGCAGATCCCTTCGGTGATCAAAGGCGAAATGGTCGCGGACTTGATTGCGTACCTGGGGAGTATCGATTTCGTTATGGCCGACGTGGACCGCTAAGCATGAACAGCACGCTTATCCAGACAGACCGTTTCGCCCTGAGCGAAACCGAGCGCTCGGCCATCGAGCACGAGATGCATCACTACGAAGATCCGCGCGCAGCGTCGATCGAAGCCCTGAAGATCGTTCAGAAGGAACGCGGCTGGGTGCCGGATGGCGCGGTATACGCCATCGGCGAACTGCTGGGCATCCCTGCCAGCGACGTTGAAGGCGTGGCCACGTTCTACAGCCAGATCTTCCGTCAGCCGGTCGGCCGCCACATCATTCGCGTGTGCGACAGCATGGTGTGCTACATCGGTGGCCACGAGTCCGTGGTCGGCGAAATCCAGAGCAAACTGGGCATCGGCCTGGGCCAGACCACTCCGGACGGCCGCTTCACGCTGCTGCCGGTGTGCTGCTTGGGCAACTGCGACAAGGCGCCGGCGTTGATGATCGACGACGACACATTCGGTGACGTGCAGCCTGCTGGCGTCGCTACGTTGTTGGAGGGCTACCCATGACCCTGACTTCTTTCGGCCCTGCCAACCGCATTGCGCGCTCGGCAGAAACCCACCCGCTGACCTGGCGCCTGCGTGACGACGGCGAGCCGGTATGGCTCGACGAGTACCAGGCCAAAGACGGCTACGCGGCGGCGCGCAAGGCGTTCGCGGACATGGCGCAGGACGATATCGTCCAGACCGTGAAAGACGCGGGCCTCAAGGGTCGTGGTGGTGCGGGCTTCCCCACGGGCGTGAAGTGGGGTCTGATGCCTAAAGACGAATCCATGAACATCCGTTACCTGTTGTGTAACGCCGATGAAATGGAACCCAACACCTGGAAAGACCGCATGCTGATGGAGCAACTGCCCCATCTCCTGATCGAAGGCATGCTGATCAGTGCCCGCGCGCTTAAAACCTACCGTGGCTACATCTTCCTGCGTGGTGAATACACCACCGCCGCCGTGCACCTGCGTCGTGCGGTCGAAGAAGCCAAGGCAGCCGGCCTGCTGGGCAAGAACATCCTCGGTTCGGGCTTTGACTTCGAACTGTTCGTGCACACCGGCGCCGGGCGTTACATCTGCGGCGAAGAAACCGCACTGATCAACTCCCTCGAAGGCCGTCGCGCCAACCCGCGTTCCAAGCCGCCCTTCCCGGCCGCTGTGGGCGTATGGGGCAAGCCGACCTGCGTGAACAACGTAGAAACCCTGTGCAACGTACCGGCCATTATTGGCAACGGCGTTGACTGGTACAAATCCCTCGCCCGCGAAGGCAGCGAAGACCACGGCACCAAGCTGATGGGCTTCTCCGGCAAAGTGAAGAACCCTGGCCTGTGGGAACTGCCGTTCGGCATCACCGCACGCGAGCTGTTCGAAGACTACGCCGGTGGCATGCGCGACGGCTTCAAGCTCAAGTGCTGGCAGCCAGGCGGCGCCGGTACCGGCTTCCTGCTGCCAGAGCACCTGGACGCACAAATGTACGCCGGCGGCATCGGCAAAGTCGGTACCCGTATGGGTACGGGCCTGGCGATGGCGGTCGACGACAGCGTCAACATGGTCTCCCTGCTGCGCAACATGGAACAGTTCTTTGCCCGTGAATCGTGCGGTTTCTGCACCCCTTGCCGTGATGGTTTGCCATGGAGCGTCAAGCTCTTGATGGCCCTGGAGAAAGGCGAAGGTCACCCCGGCGATATCGAGACCCTGCTGGGTCTGGTCGGTTTCCTCGGCCCAGGCAAAACCTTCTGTGCTCACGCACCGGGCGCCGTGGAGCCATTGGGCAGCGCGATCAAGTACTTCCGTCCAGAGTTCGAAGCCGGTATTGCGCAAGCAAAACCTGGCGCCGTACCGCTGGCTCGCCCGATTGTAATCGGCGCGTAACGCTTTGACTGAGGGTGGTCCGTACCACCCTTTGATCGTTCGATGACGCCGTAAAGGCTGTGTTGATTCGAACGCATAACAAGATTCCATTAGCCACGCCCGCTGACACCGGGCCAACGAAGAACTTTGAACCATGGCCACTATCCACGTAGACGGCAAAGAGCTCGAAGTCGATGGGGCAGACAACCTGTTACAGGCCTGTTTGTCGCTAGGACTCGATATTCCGTATTTCTGCTGGCACCCTGCCCTGGGCAGCGTCGGCGCCTGCCGCCAGTGCGCAGTCAAGCAGTACACCGACGAGAACGACACCCGTGGTCGTATCGTCATGTCCTGCATGACCCCGGCCACTGACGGAAGCTGGATTTCCATCGAAGACGAAGAAGCGAAAGTGTTTCGCGCCAGCGTCGTCGAATGGCTGATGACCAACCACCCGCACGACTGCCCTGTGTGCGAAGAAGGCGGTCACTGCCACCTGCAAGACATGACGGTGATGACCGGCCACAACGAGCGCCGTTATCGCTTCACCAAGCGCACCCACCAGAACCAGGAACTCGGCCCGTTCATCGCTCACGAGATGAACCGCTGCATCGCCTGCTATCGCTGCGTGCGCTACTACAAAGACTACGCAGGCGGTACCGACCTGGGTGTGTTCGGCGCTCACGACAACGTGTACTTCGGTCGCGTTGAAGACGGCGTGCTTGAAAGCGAGTTCTCCGGCAACCTTACCGAGGTCTGCCCGACCGGTGTGTTCACCGACAAGACTCACTCCGAGCGCTACAACCGTAAGTGGGACATGCAATTCGCGCCAAGCATCTGCCACGGTTGCTCCAGCGGCTGCAACATCAGCCCGGGCGAACGTTATGGCGAGCTGCGCCGCATCGAAAACCGTTTCAACGGTTCGGTGAACCAGTACTTCCTGTGTGACCGTGGCCGTTTCGGCTATGGCTACGTCAACCGCACCGACCGCCCACGTCAGCCGCTGCTGGCCGACGGCACCAAG
This sequence comes from Pseudomonas sp. FSL R10-2189, assembly GCF_009600325.1. Classification (NCBI taxonomy): domain Bacteria; kingdom Pseudomonadati; phylum Pseudomonadota; class Gammaproteobacteria; order Pseudomonadales; family Pseudomonadaceae; genus Pseudomonas; species Pseudomonas sp. FSL R10-2189. The sequence goes on along the minus strand of NZ_WIVZ01000015.1, from coordinate 57,867 downwards.
CTGGGCCTGGACGCGGCGCTGGACAAAGCGGCCGAACTGCTGCGCGGTCGCAACATCGTCGGGATCGGTTCGCCACGTGCCAGCCTCGAAAGCAACTACGCGTTGCTTGAACTGGTCGGCGCCGAGCACTTCTACTCCGGCATCGAAGCCGCTGAGCTGGAGCGCATCCGTCTGGTGCTGCAAGTCTTGAAAGACAGCCCGTTGCCTGTGCCTAACCTGCGCGAGATCGAAGATCACGACGCCGTGTTCGTACTGGGTGAAGACCTGACCCAGACCGCCGCCCGTATGGCGCTGTCGCTGCGTCAATCGGTCAAGGGCAAAGCTGAAGACATGGCCGACGCCATGCGCGTTCAGCCTTGGCTCGACGCTGCGGTGAAAAACATCGGCCAGCACGCGCTGAACCCGCTGTTTATCGCCAGCCTGGCTGAAACCAAGCTCGATGACGTGGCTGAAGAGTGTGTACACGCCGCCCCGGAAGACCTGGCGCGCATCGGTTTCGCCGTGGCTCACGCCATCGACGCCAGTGCTCCGGCCGTACCGGGCCTGGACGCCGAAGCCCTTGAGCTGGCCCAGCGCATCGCTGATGCCCTGCTCGCGGCCAAACGCCCACTGATCGTAGCCGGTACTTCGCTGGGCTCCAAGGCCCTGATCGAAGCCGCAGGCAACATCGCCAAGGCCCTGCACCTGCGTGAAAAAGCCGGCTCCATCAGCCTGGTGGTGCCAGAAGCCAACAGCCTCGGCCTGGCCATGCTCGGCGGTGATTCGGTTGATGCGGCGCTGCAAGCCGTTATTGACGGCAAAGCCGATGCCATCGTGGTGCTGGAAAACGACCTGTTCACCCGTGTTGACGCGATCAAGGTCAATGCGGCACTGGACGCAGCCAAAGTCGTCATCGTTGCCGACCATCAAAAAACTGCGACCACAGACCGCGCTGACCTGGTTCTGCCAGCGGCCAGCTTCGCCGAAGGCGACGGTACTCTGGTCAGCCAGGAAGGCCGCGCCCAGCGCTTCTTCCAGGTCTACGAGCCGCGCTACCTGGATTCGAGCATTTTGATCCACGAAGGCTGGCGCTGGCTGCACGCCCTGCGCAGCACCCTGCTGAACAAGCCGGTTGACTGGACCCTGCTCGACCACGTGACTCAAGCCACTGCCGCCAGCACCCCGGAACTGGCCCAGATCGTTGATGCTGCGCCGTCCGCTGCGTTCCGTATCAAAGGTCTGAAACTGGCCCGTGAACCGCTGCGTTACAGCGGCCGCACGGCCATGCGCGCCAACATCAGCGTGCACGAGCCACGTATTCCACAAGACCCGGACACCGCGTTCGCGTTCTCGATGGAAGGTTACTCGGGCTCGGTAGAACCGCGTAAACAAGTGCCGTTCGCCTGGTCGCCGGGCTGGAACTCGCCACAAGCGTGGAACAAGTTCCAGGACGAAGTCGGTGGTCATATCCGCGCTGGCGATCCGGGCACCCGCCTGATCGAAAGCAAAGGTGATGCACTGAGCTGGTCCGCCAACATTCCGGGCGCGTTCAACCCGGCACGTGGCACCTGGCAAGTGGTGCCGTTCTATCACCTGCTGGGCAGCGAAGAGAACTCTTCGAAAGCCGCGCCGGTGCAAGAGCGTATCCCTGCCGCCTACGTGGCCCTGGCCAAGTCCGAAGCCGACCGTCTGGGTGTCAACGACGGCGCGCTGCTGAGCTTGAACGTTGCCGGCCTGACCCTGCGTCTGCCGCTGCGTATCAACGAAGAGCTGGGTGCAGGTCTGGTGGCATTGCCAGCCGGTCTGCCAGGTATTCCGCCCGCTATCTTTGGCCTTACCGTTGACGGTTTGCAGGAGGCAGCCCAATGAGCTGGTTTACGCCTGAAGTGATCGACGTGATCATCACGGTGGTGCAGGCCATCGTGATCCTGCTCGCCGTGGTGGTGTGCGGCGCACTGTTGAGCTGGGTCGAGCGTCGTTTGCTCGCCCTCTGGCAAGACCGTTACGGCCCGAACCGCGTAGGCCCGTTCGGCGCGTTTCAGATCGCCGCTGACATGATCAAGATGTTCTTCAAGGAAGACTGGACCCCTCCGTTTGCCGACAAGATGATCTTCACCCTGGCACCGGTTGTGGCCATGAGCGCCTTGCTCATCGCCTTTGCGATTATCCCGATCACCCCGACCTGGGGCGTGGCGGATCTGAACATCGGTATCCTGTTCTTCTTCGCCATGGCCGGTCTGTCGGTGTACGCGGTGTTGTTCGCTGGCTGGTCCAGCAACAACAAGTTCGCCCTGCTCGGCAGCTTGCGTGCTTCGGCGCAGACCGTGTCGTACGAAGTGTTCATGGGCCTGTCGCTGATGGGCATCGTGGTGCAGGTTGGCTCGTTCAACATGCGCGACATCGTTGAATACCAAGCGCAGAACCTGTGGTTCATCATTCCGCAGATCTTCGGTTTCCTGACCTTCTTCATCGCTGGCGTGGCCGTGACTCACCGTCACCCCTTCGACCAGCCGGAAGCAGAACAGGAACTGGCCGATGGTTACCACATTGAATACGCTGGCATGAAATGGGGCATGTTCTTCGTCGGTGAGTACATCGGGATCGTGTTGATCTCGGCGTTGCTGGTGACTTTGTTCTTCGGTGGCTGGCACGGGCCTTTCGGCATCCTGCCGCAGATCCCGTTTATCTGGTTCGCCCTGAAGACCGCGTTTTTCATCATGATCTTCATCCTGCTGCGCGCTTCTATTCCGCGTCCACGGTATGACCAAGTGATGGATTTCAGCTGGAAGTTCTGCCTGCCGCTGACCCTGATCAATTTGCTGGTAACCGCTGCAATCGTGTTGATGAACACGCCTGCAGTCGCGGTTCAGTGAGGATAGAGACCCATGTTCAAGTACCTGTTTGACATCGTGCATGGCACCTACACCCAGCTTCGCAGCTTGGTGATGGTGTTTGGCCATGCCTTCCGCAAGCGTGACACGCTGCAATACCCGGAAGAACCGGTCTATCTGCCACCGCGTTACCGTGGACGAATCGTCCTGACCCGCGACCCGGACGGCGAAGAGCGTTGTGTAGCCTGTAACCTGTGCGCCGTAGCGTGCCCGGTGGGCTGCATCTCGCTGCAAAAAGCCGAAACCGAAGATGGCCGTTGGTACCCGGAGTTCTTCCGCATCAACTTCTCACGCTGCATTTTCTGCGGTCTGTGTGAGGAAGCCTGCCCGACCACCGCGATCCAGCTCACACCGGATTTCGAAATGGCCGAGTTCAAACGTCAGGATCTGGTCTACGAGAAGGAAGATCTGCTGATCTCCGGCCCGGGCAAGAACCCTGATTACAACTTCTATCGTGTTGCGGGTATGGCCGTAGAAGGCAAGCCGAAAGGCGCTGCCCAGAACGAAGCCGAGCCGATCAACGTGAAGAGCTTGCTGCCTTAAGGAAGAACGATGGAATTCGCTTTCTATTTCGCATCGGGTGTCGCTGTCGTGTCCACGCTACGCGTGATCACCAACACCAACCCTGTGCACGCCCTGCTCTACCTGATTATTTCGCTGATTGCCGTGGCGATGACCTTTTTCAGCCTCGGCGCACCGTTTGCCGGTGTGCTCGAAGTGATCGCCTACGCCGGTGCCATCATGGTGCTGTTTGTGTTCGTGGTGATGATGCTCAACCAGGGCCCGGCCTCGGTGACGCAAGAACGCCACTGGCTCAAGCCCGGCATATGGGTTGGCCCGAGCATTCTGTCGGCCTTGCTGCTGGCTGAACTGCTGTATGTGCTGTTCGCTCACCAGAGCGGCGCAGCTATCGGTCAAACCACCATTGATGCAAAAGCCGTGGGCATCAGCCTGTTCGGCCCGTATCTGCTGGTGGTCGAACTCGCCTCGATGCTGCTGCTGGCTGCAGCGGTGACGGCGTTCCACTTGGGCCGCACTGAGGCGAAGGAGCAATAAGATGCCTGGAATACCTTTGGAACACGGGCTTGCGGTAGCAGGCGTACTGTTCTGCCTCGGTCTGGTTGGACTGATGGTTCGCCGTAACATTCTCTTCGTATTGATGAGTCTGGAAATCATGATGAACGCCGCTGCACTGGCGTTCATTGTGGCCGGTGCACGTTGGGCGCAGCCGGATGGACAAGTGATGTTCATCCTGGTGATCACCCTGGCAGCTGCCGAGGCCAGTATTGGCCTGGCGATCCTGCTGCAACTGTATCGCCGCTTCCACACGCTTGATATCGATGCTGCCAGTGAGATGCGCGGATGAACCTTCTCTTTCTGACTTTCGTATTCCCCCTGATCGGCTTTTTGCTGCTGTCGTTCTCCCGTGGACGTTTCAGCGAAAACCTCTCGGCACTGATCGGCGTCGGCTCCATTGGCCTGTCGGCCATCGTTGCCGCGTACGTGATCTGGCAATTCAACGTTGCGCCACCTGAAGGCGGCCACTACAGCCAAGTGCTGTGGCAGTGGATGTCGGTAGGCGACTTCAAGCCTAGCTTCACCCTGTACCTCGACGGCCTGGCAGTGACCATGCTCGGCGTTGTTGTCGGCGTGGGCTTCCTGATCCACGTGTTTGCCTCCTGGTACATGCGCGGTGAAGACGGCTACTCGCGCTTCTTCTCCTACACCAACCTGTTTATCGCCAGCATGCTGTTCCTGATCCTGGCCGATAACCTGCTGTTCGTGTACTTCGGTTGGGAAGGCGTGGGCCTGTGCTCTTACCTGTTGATCGGTTTCTACTACAGCAACCGCAACAACGGTAACGCCGCACTCAAAGCCTTTATCGTGACCCGTATCGGTGACGTGTTCCTGGCCATCGGCCTGTTCATCCTGTTCCAGCAACTGGGCACGCTGAACATTCAGGAACTGCTGGTGCTGGCGCCGCAGAAATTCCAGGCCGGTGACTTCTGGATCGTTCTGGCGACCCTGATGCTGCTGGGCGGTGCGGTCGGTAAGTCGGCGCAATTGCCCCTGCAAACCTGGTTGGCAGACGCGATGGCGGGCCCGACACCGGTTTCGGCACTGATCCACGCCGCAACCATGGTCACCGCCGGTGTTTACCTGATCGCGCGCACCCACGGCCTGTTCACCCTGGCCCCTGAAGTGCTGCACCTGGTCGGCATCGTCGGCGGTGTGACACTGGTGCTGGCAGGTTTCGCAGCGCTGGTTCAAACCGACATCAAACGTATCCTCGCCTACTCGACCATGAGCCAGATCGGCTACATGTTCCTGGCGCTGGGCGTTGGCGCCTGGGACGGGGCGATTTTCCACCTGATGACCCACGCCTTCTTCAAGGCCCTGCTGTTCCTTGCATCGGGTGCGGTGATTGTTGCCTGCCACCACGAGCAGAACATCTTCAAGATGGGCGGCCTGTGGAAAAAACTGCCACTGGCTTACGCCAGCTTCATCGTCGGCGGCGCGGCCTTGTCGGCCTTGCCATTGCTGACAGCAGGCTTCTACTCCAAGGACGAAATTCTTTGGGAAGCCTTCGCCAGCGGTCACAGCGGTCTGCTGTATGCCGGTCTGGCCGGTGCGTTCATGACCTCGCTGTACACCTTCCGTCTGATCTTCGTCACCTTCCACGGTGAAGCCAAGACTGAAGCCCACGCAGGCCACGGCGTTACCTACTGGCTGCCACTGAGCATCCTGATCGTGCTGTCGACCTTCATCGGCGCCCTGATCACGCCTCCGTTGGCTGGCGTACTACCACAAAGCGTTGGCCATGCAGGCGGCGAAGCCAAACACAGCCTGGAAATCGCCTCGGGCGCTATCGCCCTGGCCGGTATCCTGCTCGCGGCCCTGCTGTACCTGGGCAAACGTCGTTTCGTTACCGCTGTTGCCAATAGCGGCATCGGTCGCTTCCTCTCGGCCTGGTGGTTCGCTGCCTGGGGCTTCGACTGGCTGTACGACAAACTGTTCGTCAAACCGTACCTGTTGATCTGCCGCGTGCTGCGCAAAGATCCGCTGGACCAGACCATTGGTTTGATCCCGCAGATGGCCAAGGCCGGGCATAACGCCCTGAGCCGCAGCGAAACCGGTCAACTGCGTTGGTACGCTGCTTCCATGGCCGCCGGTGCTGTACTGGTCATGGGCGCCATCGTACTGGTAGCGGTCTGATATGAACCTTCGACATTGCGAAAGGAATTGAGCCCGTCATGATTCTGCCTTGGCTAATCCTGATCCCCTTTATCGGCGGCCTGCTGTGCTGGCTGGGTGAGCGCTTCGGCCCTACCCTGCCACGCTGGATTGCGTTGCTGACCATGTCCCTCGAACTTGCCCTCGGCCTTTGGCTGTGGGCGCACGGGGACTACCATCTGGCACCGAACCCGGGCGCTGCCCCGGCGTGGGCGCTTGAGTTCCAGCACACCTGGATCGAGCGCTTCGGCATCAGCGTGCACCTGGCGCTGGACGGCCTGTCGCTGCTGATGATCCTGCTGACCGGCCTGTTGGGCGTGTTGTCGGTACTGTGTTCCTGGAAAGAAATTCAGCGTCACGTGGGCTTCTTCCACCTGAACCTGATGTGGATCCTGGGCGGCGTGGTGGGCGTGTTCCTCGCCATCGACCTGTTCATGTTCTTCTTCTTCTGGGAAATGATGCTGGTGCCGATGTACTTCCTCATCGCGCTCTGGGGTCACAGCTCGTCCGACGGCAAGAAAACCCGTATCTACGCCGCGACCAAGTTCTTCATCTTCACTCAGGCTTCCGGCCTGATCATGCTGGTGGCGATCCTGGGCCTGGTGCTGGTCAACTACAATGAAACCGGTGTGCTGACCTTCAGCTATGCCGAGTTGCTGAAAACCAAGATGTCGCTCACCACCGAGTACATCCTGATGCTTGGCTTCTTCATTGCCTTTGCGGTGAAACTGCCGGTTGTACCGTTCCACTCCTGGTTGCCGGACGCTCACGCCCAGGCACCTACCGCAGGTTCGGTCGATCTGGCCGGTATCCTGCTCAAGACCGCTGCTTATGGTCTGCTGCGTTTCGCCTTGCCGCTGTTCCCGAATGCCTCGGCCGAGTTTGCGCCGATTGCCATGACCCTGGGTCTGATCGGGATTTTCTACGGTGCTTTCCTGGCCTTCGCACAAACCGATATCAAGCGTCTGATCGCGTTCTCCAGCGTTTCGCACATGGGCTTCGTTCTGATCGGCATCTACTCCGGCAGCCTGCTGGCGTTGCAAGGTGCAGTGATCCAGATGCTCGCGCACGGTGTTTCGGCAGCAGCGCTGTTTATCCTCAGCGGCCAACTGTACGAGCGCCTGCACACCCGTGACATGCGTGAAATGGGTGGCTTGTGGTCGAAGATCGCTTACCTGCCGGCCATCAGCCTGTTCTTCGCTGCCGCGTCGCTGGGCTTGCCAGGCACCGGTAACTTCGTGGGTGAGTTCCTGATTCTGATGGGCTCGTTCGCCAGCTTCCCTTGGGTCACGGCCATTGCAACAACCGGTCTGGTGTTTGGTTCGGTTTACTCGCTGATCATGATTCACCGCGCCTACTTCGGCCCGTCCAAGTCGGACGCGGTACTGGCCGGCATGGATGCTCGTGAACTGATCATGGTGCTCGGTCTGGCGGTACTGCTGATTTTCATCGGCGTGTACCCACAACCGTTCCTCGATACCTCTGCTGCGACCATGCATGGCGTGCAGCAATGGCTCGGCACCGCCTTCACTCAACTCGCTTCGGCCCGGTAAGAGCGCTATGGAATTCACGATCCAACACTTTATCGCGCTTGCTCCACTGCTGATTACCAGCCTCACCGTTGTGGTGGTGATGCTGGCAATCGCGTGGCGCCGCAACCACTCACAGACCTTCCTGCTTTCGGTGGCGGGTCTTAACCTGGCACTGCTGTCGATTTTCCCGGCATTAAAAGTGGCACCGCTGGCTGTCACCCCGCTGTTGATGATGGACAACTTTGCCTATCTGTACACCGGGCTGATCCTGGTCTCGACGCTGGCCTGCGTCACCCTCGCCCATGCTTACCTGGGCGAAGGTGGCACCGGCTACCCGGGCAACCGCGAAGAGCTTTACCTGCTGATCCTGCTGGCTGCGGCTGGTGGTATCGTGCTGGTGAGCGCGCAACACCTGGCGGGCTTGTTCATCGGCCTGGAGTTGCTCTCGGTTCCGGTCTACGGCCTGGTGGCTTACGCCTTCTTTAACAAGCGTTCGCTGGAAGCCGGTATCAAGTACATGGTGCTGTCGGCTGCAGGTTCTGCGTTCCTGCTGTTCGGTATGGCCCTGCTGTACGCCGAAGCCGGTAGCCTGAGCTTCAGCGGTATCGGCCACGCCCTGGCGTCGACTGGCGCGCCAAGCGCCATCGCACAGCTGGGTCTGGGCATGATGCTGGTGGGTCTGGCCTTTAAACTGTCGCTGGTACCGTTCCACCTCTGGACCCCAGACGTGTACGAAGGTGCTCCGGCGCCTGTGGCGGCTTTCTTGGCTACCGCTTCGAAAGTTGCCGTGTTTGCCGTCATCGTGCGTTTGTTCCAGATCTCCCCGGCCGCGACTACCGGTGTGATGAGCGACGTACTGACCGTGATCGCGATTGCTTCGATCCTGTTCGGTAACCTGCTGGCCCTGACCCAAAACAACCTCAAGCGTCTGCTGGGTTTCTCGTCCATCGCCCACTTTGGCTACCTGCTGATCGCCCTGATTGCGAGCAAAGGCATGGCCGTTGAAGCGATCGGCGTGTACCTGATCACCTACGTGCTCACCAGCCTCGGTGCGTTCGGCGTCATTACCATGATGTCGTCGCCGTACAAAGGCCGTGACGCAGACGCACTGTACGAGTACCGCGGCCTGTTCTGGCGCCGTCCTTACATGACCGCCGTACTGACCGTGATGATGCTGTCCTTGGCCGGTATCCCGCTGACCGCTGGCTTTATCGGCAAGTTCTACATCATTGCGACCGGCGTTGAAGCTCACCAATGGTGGCTGGTCGGTTCCCTGATCCTGGGTAGCGCCATTGGCGTGTTCTACTACCTGCGTGTGATGGTGACCCTGTACCTGGTCGAGCCGAAACTGCATCGCCACGATGCTCCGCTGAACTGGGAGCAGAAGGCAGGTGGCGTGATGCTGCTGGCGGTTTCGATTCTGGTATTCGTACTGGGCGTGTACCCACAACCGATGCTGGAACTGGTGCAACACGCAACGCTGTACCTGCACGGTTAAGCGTTAAACGGTTGTCCCGATACCCCGTGAAGGCCCGGCCTTCACGGGGTATTTTTTTTGATCCTGCCAGCCCCTGTAGGAGCGAGCTTGCCTCGCGATCTTTTAAAGATCAAAAGATCGCGAGGCAAGCTCGCTCCTACGGTTTAGGGGGGGCTGTGATTGTCTGACAGTTGCGAGTGATTACGGGCTTGTATAGGCTGGCGCGCCGCCCGCCCATCGTCCTGGAATGCCTGTTAATGCGATCTGCCTTGTCTTCGTTTCTGCCTTTGGCGCTTGTCTGCGCTGCGCCCGCTTATGCTGACCCGCTGGAGTTGGGTGAGGTTCAGGTTCGCAGTGACGAAAGCAGCGACCTGCAAGCCGCACAGGAGGCGCTCAAGCAGGTGCCCGGCGCCAGCAATGTGATCGACATTAACGCGGTCGAACAAGGCCGCGTCGCGACCAACAGTGATGTGTTGGCGTATCAACCCGGTGTGTATGCCCAATCAGGCGGCAATGAAGGCACCAAGGTCTCGGTGCGCGGTTCGGGCATCAACCGCGCGCCCGGCGCCCACGGCTCGGGCCTGTATGTGATGTTTGATGGCCTGCCGCTGACCGGCCCCGGCGGTACGCCCTATGAGCTGTTCGAGCCGTTGTGGCTGAGCCGTGCTGAGGTGTTGCGCGGAGCCAATGGTTTTGATGTCGGCGCGCTGGCCTTGGGCGGCTCGATCAATTACGTCACCCACACCGGCTATGACGCCGCGCCCCTGCAAGTGCGCTATGAAACAGGCAGTTACGGCTACCAGAAACGCCAGATCAGTTCCGGGCAAGTATTGGGCGATCTGGACTACTACGTATCGCTCAACGACGCTGAGACCAACGGCTATCAAGACCACACGTCAGGCAACAGCAAAGGCTTCGCGGCCAATATTGGCTATCGTTTCAGCCCGCAACTGGAAACGCGCTTTTATCTGCGTTATCGCGAAACCGATAACGAGCTCGCAGGCCGGGTCACCAAAGAACAAATCAAGCATCATCCACGCGCTGCCAATCCGGCGTATGTGAGCGGCGACTACACACGCCCGCAACCCGGCAGCACCTGGTTGGGTAACAAAACCACGCTGTACCTGGACGATGATTCGCAGTTGGAAGTCGGGCTGGTATACCACGACTACCCCATGGACCTGCGTGAGGGGCCCAACCGGCTGAAGGTTGCCTACACCGACGTCAGCGGCACCTTGAACTACAAGCGCCGCGACACCCTGTTTGGCCTTGAAAGCAAAACCACGGTGGGTCTGCGCAGCAGCAAGCATTTGCCTAACAGCGGCGCGTCGGAATACGTGCGCATCCCGCGCGGCAATACCGCCAGCTATGCGCCGGGCACCAAAATGCGCGACTTCAGTTATCAGGGTTCGGACAGCGTGCTGCACGCCAGCAATGATCTGGAACTGATGCCCGACCTGTGGCTGACCACGGGCATGGCGCTGATCTATACCCGCCGCGAAAGCGAGGTGAGCTACCCCGACAGCGGCGGCAAAGTCAGCCGCCATGATTGGGATTACGCGCCGCGCCTGGGCTTGCGCTATGAGTTCAACCCGCACTTGCAGGTGTACGGCAACCTTAGTCGCTCGGTCGAGCCGCCGCACCCGTGGTCGATGATCTGGAGTTCGCCGTACGTATTCCCGGTGGGCAGCGGTCCGGCCACCGGGCGCCAAAGCACCCCGATTGCCATGCAGAACCAGACCGCGACCACCCTTGAACTGGGCACACGGGGCGATTCGGGGATCGGCCAATGGGATCTGGCCTGGTACTACTCGGCCGTGCGCCATGAACTGCTGACGGTTGAGCTGCAAGCCGCCACGGCTGACCTGGCACCGATTGTCGGCGAGTCCAACGCCAGCCCGACCGTGCACCAAGGCATTGAAGCCGGGCTCAATAGCCGCTTGTGGCAGCGCGATGGCGTGGGCAGCGTGTCGTTGCGTCAAGCCTACACCTTCAGCGACTTCCATTACCGCGATGACTCGCGCTTTGGTGACAACCGCTTGCCGGGCATCCCACAGCACTACTACCAGGCCGAGGTCCGCTATGACCACCCGCAAGGCTTCTACGCGGGGGTCAACACCCAAGTGGCCTCACGCATGGCGGTGGACTATGCCAACACCTACTACGCATCGTCTTACACGCTGTGGGGCGCGACGCTGGGCTATGCCTCCCCCAAACGCGACTGGCAGACCTGGATCGACCTGCGCAACCTCACCGGCGAGCGCTACGCCGCCACGGTGACGCCGGGCTACGACGACAAAGGCCAAGACCCCGCCCGCTCCACCCCCGGCGAAGGCCGGGGCGCCTACGTCGGGGTTTCGTACAGCTTTCGTTAATCTGCGGGCCCGCCGTCCGGGCCCAATCCCTTCGTATATTTATTTAGGTGCCGAGGCTTTGACAATCGCGGCCGTGAGTACTTCCTCTGTCACCAAGCCCGGTAATACTGAGATGGTTGATTTGGATGCGCCGGTGGTCGGCATCACCATAAACATAGGTGTTCCTTGTACCCCCAACTCCTGGGCTAAATCCTGAGTACTCTTTATTGCGGCCGCCATGTCTTTAACTATCTGTGGAGCTGGAACTGCAATACCGTTTTTTTGCATCACTTGTTTAATATCGTCTTGCGTCAACTTGCCTTCATTGTGGCCGGTGGCATAAATACCATCGTGGTATTTCAGGTATGCCTCGCTTCCCTGAGTTTTCCAAATAGCCAAGCCCATTTCAGCTGCCTGAACAGACGCTGGCCAGTTGGAGCCAAAAATAGGGAACTCTTTGAAGACATAACGCACCTGCGGCTGTTTCTTCATGACAGCATCCAGCACCGGAAAAGATTTCGCACAGTAGATGCACTGATAATCAAAGAACTCGACGACTAACACGCTACCATTCGGCGCTCCCGCCACAGGGGTCGAAGGGTCGTGAAGCAAACTCGATATATTTTTCAAAATGCCTGCCGCTCTTTTTTCCTGCAAGGCGTCGTCTTGTTGTTTTTTCAAGTTCTGGGCGGCATCCATTAAAAATTCCGGATGATCCACCAAGTACTGCGCCGCCACCTTACCAATGTCTTCACGTTGTTCAGCCGTGAATGAACTCTCATCTTTGGCGATCACAGCCCCACTGCACAATAACGACCCCAGGAGTAATGCAAATGACCAAGAACTGTGCTTATTCATTGTGTTTTCCTTTTCTGGCGAGTTGAACTATCGGGATTAAGGTGTGCGGGTTATGACTTGGTAATCACCGCCCAGGGCGGCATACAGTTGTGCTGCATTTTGTTTTCTGGCCAACGTGTTCTGCAGTAATGACAGTTCGGCCTGACGCCGTGTTGCTTGCACATCCAGCCACGGTTGAATATCGGTTTCGCCCACTTGCCATCTAACCTGTGACAAACGCTCGGCTTCTCGCGAGAGCACAACGTATTGACGCAAGTACTGTTCCTGAATCATCAGTTGCTGACGTGCTGACAGTGCATCTTCAGTGTTCTTTAAGGCGGTATATAAGGTTTTCTTGAAACTGATGACCGCCGAGTCATAGGCCAGACGTGAACTTTGCACACTCAACCGGAACGTATTGAACTGGATAAAAGGCAAGGTCACAGCAGCTGACACAGCCACCACCGGATTGATCAGGTACTGGGTCAAAGTCGGACTGGAGGTGCCCAGACTGCCGGTCAAGGCCAATGTCGGGTAAAAACTGAGCTTGGTGGCCTGCGCACTGGCCAGGTAACTGCGTACCCGCAGCTCTGCGGCATGCACATCCGGGCGCCGCGCCAGCAACTCTGCGGGAATTCCCGCCTGCGGTACCGGGAGCGGCGTGTTCAACAAATCTTCGAGTTCTGGAAACGCTTGCTCGGGGGTCGCCCCCATGATCAGCGCAAAAGCGCTCCGGGCCTCAATCAAGGTCTGCCTGCTTTGGGCCACCGAGACTTGCTGTGACACAAGGGCCTGCTGCGCGAACACCATGTCGGTGCGACTTGTTGCGCCCGTCTCGTAGCGCACCGAGGCCAGTTTGAGGGTGGTACGGGCTTCATTCAGGTCGGCTAAAGCGTTGCTCATGACCCGGTTCAAAAAACCTAATTGCCACCATAGTTGTGCCACCGACACCTGCAGGGTAATGCGTGCCGCGTTCCAGTCGGCTTCGCTGGCCTGCGCATTGATATCGGCGGCCTCTTGTTGCGCTGCCTGATTACCCCATAGATCCACCTGGTAATTAACGCCAAGACCCAGCCCGGCAGAACTCGACGTGGTCGGCGGGTAAGCCCCTTGTGCCGTCAAGTTACGCGACTGTCCGGCAGTGGCCCCAAGCGACACTCCTGGCCAGGCATTGGTGGCAACCAGTGCGGCCTGCACCCTGGCCAGTTTGACTTGCAGGCTGGCCAGCTTGATATCGTCGTTGTCGCGCATGGCTTGCAGCAAAATGCCAGGCAATTGCGGATCGCCCAAAGACTCCCAGAAGAGAATACGACTTTGGCTAGCCAACGCCTGCGCTTCAGCAAATTGCCAACGTACCGGGACAACAGGCGGCTCGGCTTCAGGAATGTGTAACCAAGAGCACCCTGTCAGCAGCAGTGCCACCAACCCACCCAAAACCGTCAGCGAATGGGCCGTTGCCCCGCGTATCAGGGCACAAGCACGAGGCACTACTGGTCGGCTACTCACGGGTGAGTGCCTGCGCCGGATCAAGCCGGGCCGCATTGCGAGCCGGGAGCCAGCCTGACAGCAACCCCACAATCACGGCGCAACTGACGGCGATGAGTAACGTCTGCATCGAAAAAATCATGCGCCATTGCTGGGTAAACAAAGACAGCCCCCAACCCAGCGCGAACGACAACACGATCCCGACCAGCGATCCCACGAGGCAGACAATAATTGCCTCCGTCAGAAACTGCCGCCGAATATCCCGCTGCCGGGCCCCTACCGCCATGCGGATGCCTGTTTCTTTGGTGCGCTCCACCACACACACCAGCATGATGTTCATCACCCCGATGCCGCCCACCACCAACGAGACCAAGGCAATCAGCGACAAAAAGAGGGTCAGGGCAAAACTGGTTTTACTCAGCGACTGCGCGAAGGCTTCCGAGTTACGGACATAGAAGTCCTGCCGCCCGTGCAAACGCATGAGTACGTGCTGGATCGCCTGTTCGACGTTCGCGGTCGATGCCTCGTCATCAAGATGCACCGCGATGGTGTTGAACCAGCTCTGTCCGAGCAGCCGATAACCTGCGGTAGTCCACGGCATCCACAAACTCAGCACATTGTCGGAAAACAACGCTTGGCTACGGACCACGCCCACGACCACACACGGCAACATGCCGACGATAATCACCTGCCCCACTGGCGATACGGTGGGCGGGAACAGCTTTTTACGCAGATTGTCATCAATCACCACCACTTGCGACTGGCGCTCGATGTCCTGGGGCAATAACCCGCGGCCACTGACCAGCGCCAGATTATTGAGCCTCAAGGCGCTGTCGCTGACGCCGTTAACCGCGGCATTGGTATCGACCCGCTGCCAGCGGATGCGCAACGATGTGGTGATAGCGGGCGACACCTGTTTCACCCCCGGCAGGCTGGCCAGTGCCGCAAGATCACGGCGAACCAATGAGCGGATTCCAGCGGCGCGGTCATCCCCGATCTCACGTCCCGGGTACACGGTCATGACATTGCTGCCCAGCGTATTGAGGTTGTTCAGCACGTACTGCCTGGCCCCTTCGCCCGCAGCATTGAGCGACACCACTGAAGCGATGCCAATCACAATGCCGAGCAAGGTCAGGCAGGTCCGTAACCGATGTGCGCTCAGTGAGTGCCAGGCGCTCCACACGGCATCCTGCCAGCTGGACAGCCAGGCATACTGCGCGGGCTTGAGGCTGGGCGGCATGTCGGGCACAGCGGCCGACACGGACTGCACCGCCTCATTGCGAGTGTCGGCAATGATCGCACCGTCCTCCAGCTGGATAATGCGCTCGGCATAGCTGGCAATTCGCGGGTCATGGGTAATCAGAATGACCGTATGACCCTGACGGTGTAAGGCCTGGAGTTGAAGCAGTACGTCCTGCCCATTCTGGCTATCGAGGGCGCCCGTGGGCTCGTCCGCCAAAATGATATCCCCGCCATTCATCAGCGCCCGGCCAATGCTGACCCGCTGTTGTTGCCCGCCTGACAACTGCGTGACGTTTTGCCCGGCGAAGCGGGACAACCCCAGCAACTGCAGCAAATGCCGCGCTCGTGCATGACGCTCTGCACGCCCGATGTGGGCATAAATAGCCGGCACGGCGACGTTTTCAAGAACCGTCAGTGAAGGGATGAGGTGATAGCGCTGAAAGATAAACCCCAACCGCTCCCGGCGCAGTTGAGCCCTGGCATCGCTGTTCAGTTGTTCAACATCCTGCTCGTCAATCAGGTAGTGCCCGGAACTGGGTTGGTCAAGGCAACCCAGAATGTTCATCAGGGTCGATTTACCCGACCCTGATGGCCCCATAATCGCCACCATCTCACCCGCATAAAGAGCCAGGTTGATGTCCTTCAACACCGCAACCGGCTCTGTGCCGGCCTGAAAATAGCGGCATACATTAACCAGACGGAGCAACGGATGGCGTTCCATTACGGCGTCCTGGGCCAATCATCGCCAGGCAAGACGACCTGCTCGCCCTCTGTTAACCCGTCCAGCACCTGAATGCTGAAGGCATTATCGATGCCCGTTTTCACCTCGCGCAGCTCTGTTTTTCCTTGGGGAGTGAGTACCTTGACTTGATAACGGCCATCCGGCACGGCACGGCCCAAAGCGGTCAGCGGAATCACCAAGGCATCGTCAGCCTGTGCAATCTGCACTGAAACCTGCGCGGTCATGTCGGGGTGCAACGCCGCGACAGGGTTGGCCACATCGAACAGAGCGTTGAAAAACAGCGCGTTATTGATTTTTTCCGGGGCGGGCTCGACTGTTTTCAGAACACTGCAATACCGTGTGTGCGTGCCACTTAGCGTGGTGAAACACGCCGGCAACCCCACTCGCATGCGATCAATATCGGCTTCGGGGATTTGCGCCCGAACCGTCATGATGCTCAGGTCGGCGATTTGCAAAATCACCGGCACCTCATAAGACGCCGCAACGGTTTGCCCTTCTTGAGTGGACACCGACACCACCGTACCGCTGACGGGAGCCAAAATCCGCGTATAGCCCAGATTGGCCTGGGCCGTGCTGACCTGAATATGCTGTTGATGAATTTGCGCATCGACCACCGCCAATTGCGCTTGTTGCGCTTGCAGATCCGCTTCGGCCGACTCCACAGACTGCGGCGCTACTGCGTTTTCCTGGGCCATGGCCTGATTGCGGCGCAGCGCCAGCCGCGCCCGCTTGACCTGTGCGGCGGCCGAAAGCTTTTGCGCGGCCAAGCTGCCTAACGCCACTTGTGCATCCAGCAGGGCATTTTTGGACAAGGTCGAATCGATTTCAGCGACTAACTGGCCTTGTTCCACGTGATCACCGGGATGCACCAACAGCCTTTTGAGTTGACCGGACGCTTGCGAACCGACATCCACTTTGCGGATGGGTTGAAGTACACCAATGGCCAATACCGACTCTTCGACGGTTTGCCGTATGACTGTGGCGGTTAAAAGAGGGTGGTCTGGCGTGGACGTTGCACTGCAATACCAAACAATGACGCCCGCCAGACCCATTATGACTCCCCCGGTTAGTGCTATTTTTTTTAAGCGACAGGTATTGGATAGCATCCGGGGTTATTCCTGTGCAACCATTGAGAAATACAGCTAGACAACTGTTCAGCATACTTAGCAAATTCCTGCTCACTCACCAACGAAGTGCATAACCCAAAATAAACGACATATAAAATACGCCTCCGTCATCCTCGAAGGAGGTGTATTTCTTATATTTGCCCTGGGGTACAGCCAATAGCAATCAACCCGTTTTGATACATAGCGCTGCCGCAGCACAAAGGCTCTATGCATGAAGCCGCAGTAGAACAGTTCAGTCCTACCGCAGTACCAGGGCTCAGATTAAGAGGACCTAACAAGGCCTGCAAAAACGGATCATTGAGTATTGGAGTGACTGCCGTTGCCGAACAACAATACATAGGTCCCGTCGGACATGCATTATCGACAGCAAAACCAACTGTACTCGTCAGCAACAGCACCGCACCGAGTACAGCACCACAAACCTTCGCTGTTAAATTGCGCATCACACACCTCCAGAGAAACAAAGAAAAGCGTGCTTATGACTCATTGTTCAGCGCACGCTCATTGCCATTTTTCAATCATGTTCAGTACGACTTTATGCAGAACACCCTCCTTAGGAGCCAGGACTCCTATCCAAACGAATTGAATAACTCAGAAACACCCACCTATTAACATCACTAAACACTCCAATTAATTGCCATAAAAACCCAAGCACACTTACCCACTCATCAAGAGCAAGCGCACTGGCGCCCCCCCTTTCAAGCATTAAAAAACGATAGATAAACAACAGCATTAAAACAACTATAGCCACAACCTGACATTGTCAAACTTGATCATGTATAAAATTTAATCTTTTTAAACACCACTTATCGGATACACCCCATTACACACCTATATGTAACGTCACCCTTACAACGTACTCATTCAATTAGCGATTACAAACCCTGGACTTCACACACTTTTATCTAAGACGCGCAGATCATCTGGCCACCACATAGCATCGACACCCAACAAGGGCCGGGTGTCGATACCAGTTTTTAAAAGTTCATGCAGCCTTAAGGGGTATGCGCCAGCCACCGCACGTTGCGCCGGATGCAGCGCTGGCACTGGCTACGAATAAAGCCAAGGCAGGATGGCGTACAGCTTTCGCTAGTCGAGCGTGATTTTGTCAGCGGGCAAGCGGACCTTGCGCCGGGTGCCGCTGAACAATCCCCAGCTCGACAGGAACAGGGCGGCGATCAATGGTCCGATGACAAAGCCATTGAGGCCGAAAATCGCCATGCCGCCCAAGGTCGAAATAAGGATCAGGAAGTCCGGCATTTTCGTGTCTTTGCCCACCAGGATCGGGCGCAATACGTTGTCGACCATGCCGATCACGAAGACGCCAAACAGCGCCAGCACCACGCCTTGCCAGATCATCCCGGTGGTCAGGAAGTAAATCGCCACTGGCGCCCAGACGATGCCCGCCCCGACGGCAGGCAATAAGGACAGGAACATCATCAGCACCGCCCAAAACAGCGAGCTCTGGATGCCCAGGATCCAGAAGATCACCCCGCCCAGCGCGCCCTGCACTACAGCCACCGCCAGATTGCCTTTGACCGAAGCTCTGACCACGCGACGCAATTTGATTTGCAGCAGGCGCTTGTGCTGTTCAGCCATGGGCACCGCATTGCGGATCAAACGCACCATGGCCTGGCCGTCACGAATAAAGAAATACAACAGGTAAAGCATGATGAAAAAGCTCACCACCAGCTCAAAGGTGCTCTGACCAAAGTTGAACACTTGGGTGGCAAAGAACTGGCTGCCTTCAAGCGCGCCCTTGGAGATCTTGTCGCTGACGCCTTCAATGCTTCTCAAGCCCAGCCGGTCGAGCCATTCAATGACTTGGTGGGGCAAGCTGCTTTGCAGTTGGGCGATGTAACCGGCGACGTTGATCTTGCCGCTTTGCACATCGCTGTAAAGCGTTGCCACTTCTTGCACCAGCAGGATCGTGGTGAAAATCACCGGCAGAATCGCGATCAGGGTGCAGGTTGTGAGCGTGGTAAAGGTGGCCAGGTTACGCCGACCTTTGAACTTGAGGAGCAACTTGCGCTGCAAGGGCGCAAACAAAATACCCAGCGCCACCGCCCAAAAAATCGCCCCATAGAACGGCAGCAAGATCCAGATAAAGGCAACGGTGACGAAGGCCAGAAGCAGGAGCAGGGTTTTACGTTGCAGACTTGTTTCGTTCATACGCCTTCCATGTCAATAAAACCTGTAGCCGCTGCCGAAGGCTGCGATGGGCTGCGTAGCGGCCCTGCTTCTTGAAAAAGCGAAGGTCCTGCGGCCCTTATCGCAGCCTTCGGCAGCGGCTACAGGTGGAGTCAAATTTAGCCCTGCGCCTCTGCCTCTTCATGCGCATGGCGCAGGCGTTCGCGGCTGTTGGTCAGGTGCAAACGCATGGCCGCACGGGCGGCGTCGGAGTCCTGACGGGCAATGGCGGCGTAGATTTCTTCGTGTTCACGGCCCAGGCGACTCATGTACTGGGCCTGATCATCATGGGCCAGACTCGCCGAGTTGAGGCGGGTGCGCGGGATGATGCTGGTGCCCAGGTGGTTCATGATGTCGGTGAAATAGCGGTTGCCGGTGGCCAGCGCAATCTGCAGGTGAAACTGGAAGTCCGACGCCACGGCATCACCGTTACGCGCGGTGTTTTCGTTAAGCGCATCCAGGGCGGCACGCATGGCGGCCAACTGCTCCGGGGTGCGACGCTGCGCGGCCAGGCCGGCTGACTCAACCTCCAGACTGATACGCAACTCCAGAATCGCCAGCACGTCGCGCAAGGTCACCACGGTGGCCGGGTCGATACGGAAGCCGCTCGGGCTGGGTGTGTCCAGCACGAACGTGCCGATACCATGTCGCGTCTCGACTTGCCCTGCCGCCTGCAAACGGGAAATCGCTTCACGCACCACGGTGCGGCTGACGCCATGGGCCTCCATGATCGCGGACTCGGTGGGCAGCTTGTCGCCGCGCTTGAGCAAACCGTCGCGAATTTGCTCGGACAGCACCGTCACCAATTCCTGCGCGAGGCTACGGCGTTTGCGAGGAAGGCGTGGAACGTCAGTGGGGTTTTCCATGGTCAACATTTATCTCGGGGTCTAAGTGCGAACTGCAAGTTATCGCATGATAGCTCATGGCGGTTGTACGATCACCTTTCGCCAATGAGTTCAACCACTACCTGCCCCGATGAAACCCTGATTTGTTTGCTTGACCCTGCATTGACAAAGGCCGCCGAAGGTGTAAATAATCCGACAAAGTTGTACGACAACGGATAACACAACAATAATAATCAGGGAATTCCGTATGACCGCACTCTCTCGCGTTACGCCCCTCGCACACCCCGGTCGAGCCCGATTGCACACGGGCCGATTGCCTGCCGCTTTTGCTGAACGTCTGTCTGCAGCAAAAGACTCTGCCGTCACAACGGTTTGAGTCAGCGCCCTGACACCAGGGCAACACACACCGCCTTCACATTGCAGGCCGCTTCTGTCGGTCACGTGAGGACGGCTTTGTCAAAAATGGGAGCACAACAATAATGAGATCTCACAACACCCGTTCATTGATTCTTATGGGGCTGGGCAGCATGTCGTTTACGCTGCCGCTGACAGGCATGGCAGAAGGGTTTATCGACGACACCAAAGCGACCCTTACCCTGCGTAACGCGTACATCAACCGCAACTACACCAACCCGGACTACCCCAACAGCCGCGCCCCGCAAAGCAAGGCCGAAGAATGGACGCAAAACTTCATTCTAGACGTGAAGTCCGGCTTTACCCAAGGCACCGTCGGTTTCGGGGTGGACGTGCTGGGGATGTACTCGCAGAAACTTGATGGCGGTAAAGGCACCGCAGGTACGCAGTTGCTGCCGACCGGCAGTGATGGCGAACCGGCCAAAAACTTCGGGCGCCTGGGCGTCGCCGCCAAGGCAAAGTTCTCCAACACTGAACTGAAAGTCGGCGAGTGGATGCCGGTGCTGCCGATTTTGCGATCAGATGACGGTCGCTCGCTGCCTCAGACCTTTCGCGGTGCACAGATCACTTCTAAAGAAATCACCAACCTGAACCTCTACGGCGGGCAGTTCCGCGCCAACAGCCCACGCAATGACGCGAGCATGGAAGACATGTCGCTCAACGGCAAAGGCTCCTTCACATCAGACCGCTTCAATTTTGCCGGTGGTGATTACACCTTCAACGAAAAACGCACCCAGGTCGGTGCCTGGTATGCCGAGCTGGAAAACATCTACCAGCAGCAATTTCTCAACCTGATCCACAGCCAGCCGGTGGGCGATGTCACCCTTGGCGCGAACCTCGGTTACTTCTGGGGCAAGGAAGACGGCAGCAAACGTGCCGGCGAACTGGACAACAAAACCGCATCGGCCCTGTTCTCGGCCAAATACAAAGGCAACACCCTGTATGTCGGCCTGCAAAGGGTGTACGGCGACGACGGCTGGTTCCGCGTCAACGGCACCAGCGGCGGCACCCTGGCCAACGACAGTTACAACTCCAGCTATGACCTGGCCAAGGAACGCTCCTGGCAAGTGCGCCATGACCTCGACTTCGCCGTACTTGGGGTCCCGGGTCTGACCATGATGAACCGCTATATCAGCGGCAGTAACATCCACACCGCCACCACCACTGACGGTAAAGAGTGGGGCCGTGAATCGGAACTGGCCTACACCGTGCAAAGCGGCACCCTCAAGGACCTGACAGTGCGCTGGCGTAACGCGAGCATCCGTCGCGACTACAGCGCCCATGAGTTTGACGAGAACCGCATCTTCATCAGCTACCCGCTGTCGTTGTTGTAACCGGCCCGCTTGCCTCGTGATCGGTTTAATGATCGCGAGGCAAGCTCGCGCCTGCAAAGGGTTGAGGCGCAATGGTGGCACTTGGCAAAATCGCGCATTGACAACACCGGCAAGGGCTGTGAATAATCCGAACCAAGTCATACGACAACAGATGACATTAATAAGAAATACAGGGGTCCTTGATGACTAACACTCGTACTGTCCAAACTCCCTTCAATCGCCTTCTTCTCACCGGTGCCGCGGGTGGTTTGGGGAAGGTGCTGCGCGAAACCCTCAAGCCTTATGCCAAGGTTCTGCGACTGTCTGATATTGCGCCAATGGCCTGCGCAGCCGACAGCCGTGAAGAAACCATCGTGTGTGACCTCGCCGACAAACAGGCTGTGCACCAGTTGGTCGAAGGCGTGGACGCCATCCTGCATTTTGGCGGTGTATCGGTTGAACGCCCTTTTGAAGAAATCCTCGGGCCTAACATCAGCGGCGTGTTTCATATTTACGAGGCGGCGCGTCGACACGGGGTCAAGCGTGTTGTGTTTGCCAGCTCCAACCATGTCATCGGCTTTTACCAACAAGACCAGACACTCGACGCTCGCTCCCCTCGCCGCCCCGACGGTTACTACGGGCTGTCGAAGTCGTATGGCGAAGACATGGCGACCTTTTACTTCGACCGTTATGGCATCGAAACCGTCAGCATTCGCATCGGCTCTTCCTTCCCCGAACCGCAAAACCGCCGAATGATGCACACCTGGCTCAGCTTTGCCGACCTCACGCAGTTGCTCGAACGCGCGCTCTACACACCGAATGTCGGGCATACCGTGGTCTATGGCGCCTCGAACAATTTGAACGTGTGGTGGGACAACCGCTATGCCGCGCACTTGGGTTTCGCCCCCAAGGACACCTCAGAGATTTACCGCGACAAGGTTGAAGCCCAACCCATGCCGCCCGCCGATGACCCCAGCAGAATTTATCAGGGCGGCGCCTTTGTGGCAGCCGGCCCTTTTGGCGACGAATAAGAACAATAACGACAGGGATCAAGCCGCATGACTGCCGAACTGATTCTCGACGCACGCAATGCCACGGGTGAAAGCCCGGTCTGGAGTGTTGCCGAACAAGCGCTGTACTGGGTTGATATCCCGGCCCGGCGCCTGCACCGCTGGCAGGCCGCCGATGGCTTCAGCCAAAGCTGGGAAGCCCCGCAAATGCTCGCGTGTATCGCCAGAGGCCATGATGGCCACTGGATTGGCGCAATGGAAAGCGGCGTATTCACCCTCACGCCCCAGGCCGATGGGCGCCTGAGCACACGCCTGTTAAGCAGTGTGAACCACGCCCAAGCGGGCATGCGCTTCAATGATGGCCGCTGTGATCGCCAGGGCCGCTTCTGGGCCGGCACCATGCTGCTGGACATGGCGGCTGGTGTGCCCGCCGGTGCGATGTATCGCTTTGAGGCCGGGCAACACGAGCCTCTGAAACCGCAGATGACCGGGTTTATCGTGCCTAACGGCCTGGCGTTCAGCCCGGACGGCCTGACGATGTACCTCTCGGACTCGCACCCGGACGTGCAAAAGATCTGGGCCTTCGATTACGACATCGACACGGCCACCCCACACAACCGCCGCCTGTTTGTCGACATGACACAACATCCCGGCCGCCCAGATGGCGCCGCTGTCGACGCCGACGGCTGCTACTGGATTTGCGGCAACGATGCCGGGTTGATTCACCGGTTTACCCCCGAAGGCACACTTGACCGCTCGCTGGCCGTCCCGATCAAGAAGCCGGCGATGTGCGCCTTTGGCGGCGCGAATCTGGACACCCTGTTCGTCACCTCGATTCGCCCCGCAGGCGACCTCAGTGACCAACCTTTGGCGGGCGGCGTATTTGCCCTTAACCCTGGTGTTAAAGGGCTGGCGGAGCCCGCGTACACAAGCTGACTGTTTAATCCTGCTGATCCAGAACCTTTAAATAACAAAAACAATATGTGGAGTGACCCATGGATTTCAAACGCACCATACTCATTGCTGCATTGCCGCTTGCCTTCTGCCTGTCGGGCGTAGCCCAGGCCGAAATCAAGATCAAATTCGCTGAAGTTCACCCGGTCGGCTATCCGCCGGTAGTGGCTGAACAAGAGATGGGCAAAAAGCTGGCGGCGCAAAGCAACGGCGACATTTCGTTCAAGATGTTTGCCGGTGGCGTGCTCGGTTCCGAGAAAGAAGTGGTTGAACAGTTGCAGTCTGGCGCCGTGCAAATGACCCGTGTCAGCCTCGGCATCCTGGGCCCGGTGGTGCCGGAAACCAATGCCTTCAACCTGCCTTTCGTGTTCCGCGATCAAGCGCACATGCGCAAAATCATCGACGGCGAAATCGGCCAGGAGATGCTCGACAAAATCACTAACTCCGACTTCAACATGGTCGCTCTGGCGTGGATGGACGGCGGTACCCGCAACCTCTACACCAAAAAACCCGTACGCGAGATAGCCGACCTCAAAGGCATGAAGATCCGCGTGCAAGGCAACCCGGTGTTTATCGACACCATCAATGACATGGGCGGTAACGGCATTGCCATGGCCACCGGCGAGATCTTCAGCGCCCTGCAGACGGGCGTGATTGATGGCGCCGAAAACAACCCGCCGACCTTCCTTGAACACAACCACTACCAGAACGCCAAGTACTTCACCTGGACTGACCATTTGATCCTGCCGGAACCCATCGTGATTGCCAAAACCACGTGGAACAAGCTCAACCCTGAGCAACAGGCACTGGTGCAGAAACTGGCCCGCGAAGCGCAGATGGAAGAGCGCGTGATCTGGGATAAAAAGTCGGCCGAGAGTGAAGCCAAACTCAAAACCGCCGGTGTGGAGTTCATCACTCTCACCCCGGACCAGAAAAAAGCCTTCTACGACGCCACCCAACCGGTTCGTGACAAATACGGCGCCAATTACAAAGAGCTGATCTCGCGTATCGAAGCTGTTCAGTAAGCCTGTCCGATAACGCCGCGGTGGCGGGCGCTAGCCCGTTCACCGCCACAGGGGTGAGCCTCCATGAAAAATGCCGTGCTGCGTTTTAACGACTTTCTGTACAGGGTCTGTATTGCGATCGCCGGGTTGTCGGTGTTGACCATGACCCTGATCATCCCTTGGGGCATTTTCGCCCGTTACGTGCTGGGTTCAGGGTCCAGCTGGCCAGAACCCACCGCCATTTTGTTGATGGTGGTGTTTACCTTCTTCGGTGCGGCAGCCAGCTATCGCGCAGGCGCACACATGGCCGTGGCCATGGCGGTTGAGCGCATGCCGCTGCACGTGCGCAAACCGGTGGCGGTGCTGGTGCAAATCCTGATGGTCATCGTCTGCCTGTTCATGGCGGTCAAGGGCTTCAAACTCTGCGCCACCACCTGGAACCAATTTCTCGGCGAAATGCCGTCCATGCGGGTCGGCATTTCGTACCTGCCCATCCCCATCGGCGGCTTGATCACGCTGATCTTTGTCCTGGAAAAGCTCTTCCTGGGCGACCAGAGCCACCGCCGTGTTGTGCGGTTCGACATCGTAGAAGCCAGCGAAGAGGCCGTATAAATGGACGCTTTGGTACTGTTGGGCAGCTTTGTTGCGCTGATTCTGATTGGCATGCCAGTGGCTTACGCGCTGGGCCTGTCGGCGTTGATCGGCGCCTGGTGGATTGAAATTCCGTTCGACGCGCTGATGATTCAAGTGGCCGGCGGCGTGAACAAATTCTCGCTGCTGGCGATCCCGTTCTTCGTTCTGGCGGGCGCGATCATGGCCGAAGGCGGCATGTCGCGTCGGCTGGTCGCCTTCGCCGGGGTGCTGGTGGGCTTTGTGCGCGGCGGCCTGTCGCTGGTCAACATCGTGGCCTCGACCTTCTTTGGCGCCATCTCTGGCTCGTCGGTGGCCGACACCGCCTCGGTGGGGTCAGTGTTGATCCCGGAAATGGAGCGTGCGGGCTACCCTCGCGAGTTCTCTACGGCGGTGACGGTCAGCGGCTCGGTACAGGCCCTGCTCACCCCGCCGAGCCACAACTCGGTGCTGTACTCGCTGGCGGCCGGTGGCACGGTGTCAATTGCTTCGCTGTTTATGGCCGGGATCATGCCGGGGCTGTTGCTCAGTGCGGTGATGATGGGCCTGTGCATGATCTTTGCGCGCAAGCGCAACTACCCCAAGGGCGAAGTGATCCCGCTGAAAAAGGCCCTGAAAATCGCCGGTGACGCGCTGTGGGGGCTGATGGCCATGGTCATCATCCTGGGCGGTATTTTGTCGGGGATTTTTACGGCCACCGAGTCGGCGGCCATTGCGGTGCTTTGGTCGTTCTTCGTGACCATGTTTATCTACCGCGACTACAAGTGGCGCGACCTGCCCAAGTTGATGCACCGGGCGGTACGGACGATTTCCATCGTGATGATCCTGATCGGTTTTGCCGCCAGCTTCGGCTACATCCTGACGCTGATGGAAATCCCGATGAAAATCACCACGGCGTTCCTCACGCTGTCGGATAACCGTTACGTGATCCTGATGTGCATCAACGTCATGTTGCTGCTGCTGGGCACGGTGATGGACATGGCGCCGCTGATTTTGATCCTGACGCCGATTCTGCTGCCGGTGATCATCGGTATCGGCGTTGATCCGGTGCACTTCGGCATGATCATGTTGGTGAACCTGGGCATCGGGCTGATTACCCCGCCGGTAGGTGCCGTGCTGTTTGTCGGCGCGGCGGTGGGCAAAGTCACGATTGAAAGCACCGTTAAAGCCCTGTTGCCGTTCTACCTGGCGTTGTTCGGTGTGCTGATGCTGGTGACCTACGTACCGGCCATCTCGCTGTGGCTGCCAAGCCTGGTGTTGTAACCCTCCCCTCTGTAGGAACGAGCTTGTCTCGCGATCTTCTAAAAGATCAAAAGATCGCGAGCAAGCTCGCTCCTACAGGGGGTTCGGTAACTTTCCAGCCAAGGAGGCTGGTTGCTTATGTCTGCTCCTGCTCTATTTCCCCGTCATGTTGCAGTGTTGATTCTGGTGCTGCTGGCTTGTTCCTTTGCCGGGAACCACATCGCCGCGCGTATTGCGTTCGATCACGACACCGGCCTGCTACTGGCGATTCTGTGCCGCGCCGGGGTTACCTTGTTGGTGCTGACGGCCCTGGTGGTCTGGCAACGCGAACGGCCTCGCCTGACCGCTGCCAACTGGCGCTGGCAACTGTTGCTGGGCCTGTTGATTGCGGCACAAAGCTTTTTTCTGTATTCAGCGGTGGCGCGCATTCCCGTGGCGCTGGCGCTGCTGATCGGCAATATGGCGCCGATTCTGCTGGTGTTGCTGACATGGGCGCTAGGCGGCGCTGCACCTACCCGCCGCGCAGCCCTGCTGATGGGCCTGATCATGTGCGGCCTGGTGTTTGCGCTGGACGTGCCCGAGCGTCTGGCCAATCAGGGCAGCACCGAGGCGCAATGGCTGGAGGGCATTCTGTTTGGCTTTGGTGCCGCCTCGGTGTTCGCCTGTGCGCTGTGGATCACCGATCACAAATTGTCGAGCCTGCGCGGCAGCGTACGCAGCATGCTGACCATGTTGATTGTGTTCAGCGCCGCCACACTGGCCGGGATCAGCGGCGTGCTACCCGGTGGCGTGTCGTTGCCCAGTTCGTCCACCGGCTGGACCGCCCTCGCCTGCCTGGTCACCTTGTATGGCTTCGGGTTCTGCTTGCTGTTTATCTGCATGACGCGCTTGAACATGGCGCAAAACGCCCCAGTGATGAACGTTGAACCCGTGGCGAGTTTGCTGTTTGGCTGGCTGATCCTGGACCAGGTGCTCAGTAATGGCCAGGTGATCGGCGGGCTGATTGTGGTCGCCGGGATCGTCATGCTGGCCTTGCAACGCACGGCGCGTTAAGCCAGGTACGGGTTTTTAGATCCAGATCAATAAGCGCGCCCAAAGGCTCGACTACCATCGCGCCTTTTTGCGAAAGACCCGACCATGCGCCTTGCTCCACCCGAACTCCTCGCCCCTGCGGGCACCCTGAAAAACATGCGCTACGCCTTCGCCTATGGCGCGGACGCGGTTTACGCCGGCCAGCCGCGCTACAGCTTGCGGGTGCGCAACAACGAGTTTGACCACGACAACCTGGCCATCGGCATTCGCGAGGCCCAGGCCCAAGGCAAACGCTTTTACGTGGTGGTCAACATCGCCCCGCACAACGCCAAGCTGCGCACCTTCCTCAAGGACCTGGAGCCGGTGATTGCCATGGGCCCGGATGCGCTGATCATGTCCGACCCCGGGCTGATCATGCTGGTGCGCCAGCATTTTGCGCAGATGCCGATTCATTTGTCGGTGCAGGCCAACACGGTGAACTGGGCCAGTGTCGAGTTCTGGCGCCAGCAAGGCCTGAGCCGGATCATCCTGTCCCGCGAGCTGTCGCTGGAAGAGATCGAAGAAATCCGTCAGCAGGTGCCGGACATGGAGCTTGAGATTTTCGTCCATGGTGCGTTGTGCATGGCCTATTCCGGCCGCTGCCTGCTGTCCGGCTACATGAACAAGCGAGACGCCAATCAGGGCAGTTGCACCAACGCGTGCCGCTGGAAATACGAAGCCAAGCCCGCCACAGAAAACGAACTGGGCAATGTGGTGAAAGTGGTTGAGCCGACCCTCGGCCGGGGCGCGCCGACCGACGAAGTGTTTGTGCTGCACGAAAACAACCGCCCGGACGAACCCATGTCGGCATTCGAGGACGAGCACGGCACCTACATCATGAACTCCAAAGACCTGCGCGCGGTTCAACACGTGGCTCGCTTGACAGAGATGGGCGTGCATTCGCTGAAGATTGAGGGGCGTACCAAGTCGCACTTTTACTGTGCGCGGGCGACGCAGGTCTACCGCAAGGCGATTGATGATGCGGTGGCCGGCCGTGAGTTCGACCGCAACTTGATGAATGATCTGGAGTCATTGGCGCAGCGCGGCTACACCGAAGGCTTTTTGCGTCGGCATGTGCATGACGAATACCAGAATTATCTGCACGGCAGTTCGCTGTCACACCGCCAGCAGTTTGTCGGTGAGTTGACCGGCGAGCGACGCAAAGGCCTGGCCGAGGTCAAAGTCAAAAACCGTTTTGCCGTGGGCGATCACCTGGAGTTGATGACTCCACGCGGCAATTACCACTTTGACCTGGACCAATTGCATAACACGGCAGGATTGCCGATCGAAGTCGCGCCGGGTGATGGGCACACGGTTTACTTGCCGATCCCCGAACAGGTGGACCTGAGCTATGCCCTGCTAATGCGTGATTTGACAGTGAGCGAAAGCATAGAGAGGGCGCTGTAAACCTGTAGTCGCTGCCGCAGGCTGCGATCTTTTAAAGATCAAAAGAGCGCAGCCTGCGGCAGTTCCTACAGACTATTTAGCCCTTGAACACTTCATCCAGCAGGTTGTGCATGGCGGTGAAGGCGCGATGTGCGGTCTTGGCGTCGTACATCATTTTGCCGGGTACGTTGGCGTGCGGGTCGGTGAACGAATGCACTGCGCCGCCATAGCTGGTCAACTGCCAGTCCACTGCGGCCGCATTCATCTCGGCTTCAAAAGCCGGCAATTGCTCATGGGGCACCAACGGGTCTGACGCACCGTGCAGCACCAAAACAGAGCCGGTGATGTTGTTGGCGTCTGCCGGGTTTGGCGTATCCAGCGAGCCATGGAACGACACCGCAGCCTTGAGCGCAGCGCCATCACGGGCCAGTTCCAGCGAACAACACCCACCAAAGCAGAAACCAAAGGTCGCCAATTGCTGGCTATCGACCTTGGCCTCAGTTTGCTCTTTGAGCACCGCGTAGGCCGCCTGCATGCGTTTGCGCAGCAAGGCACGGTCATTTTTCAGCGGCATCATGGCAGCGCCGGCTTCATCACCGTTGGCGGGACGAACGCCTTGGCCGTACAGGTCCGCAATCAGCACCACATAGCCTTGTTCAGCGACCTTTTTGGCGATGTCCTCGGCCCCTGCGCTGACGCCCATCCAGTTCGGTGCCATCAGCAAACCCGGCAGCGACTCTTCGCGGCTTGGGTCATACGCCAGGCGGCTTTCGTAAGCTTGGCCATCGATTTGATAGACCACAGAACTGACCGTAATTGATTTCATTAAAAACTCCCGAATTCAAAGCAAAAAAAACCCGCCGAAGCGGGTTTTTTATAGACGTGTTACACGGACAACTCAACTAACAACTTATTTAGGCGACGGACATACGCCGCCGGATCTTTGAGGCTGTCACCAGCCGCCAGGGCAGCCTGGTCGAAGAGGATGTGCGACAGGTCGTCAAAACGCTCTTCGCTCTGCTCCGCATCCAGTTTTTCGATCAGCGTATGCGACGGGTTGAATTCAAAGATCGGCTTGGAGTCCGGCACTTTCTGACCGCTGGCTTCAAGGATCTGGCGCATTTGCAGGCCCAGGTCTTGTTCACCAATTGCCAGAATGGCTGGCGAGTCGGTCAAACGGTGCGAAACACGCACTTCGCTGACGCTTTCACCCAGCGCAGTCTTGATACGCTCAACCAGACCTTCTTTGGCCTTGGCCACTTCTTCTGCGGCTTTTTTGTCCTCTTCGGAGTCCAGGTTGCCCAGATCGAGGTCACCGCGCGCCACGTCAACAAAGCTCTTGCCGTCGAACTCGGTCAGGTAGCTCATCAGCCACTCGTCGATACGGTCGGTCAGCAGCAGCACTTCGATGCCTTTCTTGCGGAAGACTTCCAGGTGCGGGCTGTTTTTGACCTGAGCGTACGTTTCGCCGGTCAGGTAGTAGATCTTGTCCTGGCCTTCTTTGGCACGTGCCAGGTACTCGGCCAGAGAAACCGTTTGCTCGCCATCATCACCATGGGTCGAAGCAAAGCGCAGCAGACCGGCGATTTTTTCTTTGTTGGCGAAATCTTCTGCCGGGCCTTCTTTGATGACCTGGCCGAAGTTTTTCCAGAAGCCCTGATATTTCTCTGGCTCGTTCTTCGCCAGTTTTTCCAGCATGTCCAGAACACGCTTGGTCAGCGCCGACTTCATGGAGTCGATTATCGGGTCTTTCTGCAGGATTTCACGCGATACGTTCAGCGACAGGTCGTTGGAGTCAACCACACCTTTGATGAAGCGCAGGTACAGCGGCAGGAACGACTCAGCCTGATCCATCACGAATACGCGCTGTACATACAGCTTCAGGCCCTTAGGCGCTTCACGCTGGTACAGGTCGAACGGTGCACGGGCCGGGACATAGAGCAGCGAGCTGTATTCAAGCTTGCCTTCAACCTTGTTGTGGCTCCAGGCCAGCGGGTTCTCGTAGTCGTGGGCAATGTGCTTGTAGAACTCCTGGTATTCCTCGTCCTTCACTTCAGTGCGAGGACGGGTCCACAGGGCGCTGGCGCGGTTAACGGTTTCCCATTCCAGTGCCGGTGCTTCTTCGCCTTCGGCTGCGGCCTGCTCTTTAGGCAGTTCGATCGGCAAGGCGATGTGGTCGGAGTATTTTTTGATGATGTTGCGCAGGCGCCAGCCATCGGCGAACTCTTCGTCGCCGGACTTGAGGTGCAGAACGATCTTGGTGCCGCGAGAGGCTTTTTCGACGTTCTCAACTTCGAACTCGCCTTCGCCTTTGGAAGACCAGTGCACGCCTTCGCTGGCAGGTGTGCCGGCGCGGCGGCTGTACACGTCGACTTTGTCAGCGACGATAAAGGCCGAGTAGAAGCCCACACCGAACTGGCCGATGAGGTTCGAGTCTTTCTTTTGATCGCCCGACAGGTTTTTCATGAAATCGGCGGTGCCGGACTTGGCAATCGTACCCAGATGGGCAATTACGTCGTCACGGTTCATGCCAATACCGTTGTCTTCGAGGGTGACGGTTTTAGCGTCCTTGTCGAAGCTCACACGGATTTTAAGTTCGTCGCCGCCTTCCAGCAGTTCTGGTTTGGACAGCGCTTCAAAACGTAATTTGTCGACAGCATCAGAGGCGTTCGAGATCAATTCGCGAAGGAAGATTTCCTTGTTGGAATACAGCGAATGGATCATGAGGTGCAACAGTTGCTTGACCTCGGTCTGGAAGCCCAGGGTTTCCTTTTGAGTTTCCACGCTCATTGTTATCAAACTCCGATTAGATGGCATGAGCCACGCCCAAGAGGGTTAGC
This sequence comes from Pseudomonas sp. FSL R10-2189, assembly GCF_009600325.1. Lineage (NCBI taxonomy): Bacteria > Pseudomonadati > Pseudomonadota > Gammaproteobacteria > Pseudomonadales > Pseudomonadaceae > Pseudomonas > Pseudomonas sp. FSL R10-2189. The sequence continues at coordinate 26,068 of NZ_WIVZ01000015.1, read as the reverse complement.
GGCGGGATGTGATGAAAGTTGGGGCCTGAACTCTGGATTTCAAGGCCTGATACTTTTTACCAATAGATTCTGTGCAGTCGGCACTACTTATATATCTGCAGGGCGATGGAACTTAAGTACCGCGGGCTGGCTCAAACGCCCCGTAGAACTACTCACAAGGAGAAACATCCCATGCGTAATACCGTTGCTGTTGCCTTGATGCTGGCCGCTTCCCTGGGCCTTGCTGCTTGCGATAAAAAATCCGAAGACAAAGCCCAGGACGCTAATCAGCACGCAGAACAAGCTCAACAAAACATGTCTGAAGCGCAAGACAAGGTAAACGACGCTGCTAAAGAGAACGCTGAAGCAGCTAAAGCCCAAGCTGAATCCAATGAAGCAGCAGCAAAAGAAGCCGCTCAGGATGCTCCACCGGCTGAAAGCAAGTAATTCGCTGTAGCTGACCTTGTAGGAGCGAGCTTGCCTCGCGATCTTTTGATCTTTTAAAAGATCGCGAGGCAAGCTCGCTCCTACAGACAAGCGCCATAAAAAAAGCCCTGTATCTCATCGATACAGGGCTTTTTTATTGACACCGTGGGCACGCTTTTGGCGGGCAGTGTCTTCAGGCAATGGCTTCTTGCGACTTGCCCAGCAGGCGGTCGTAAATGAACGCACCTACCAGAACGATCAGCGAAGGCACCAGCCAGGCCAGGCCTTGCTCGCTGAACGGCATGTGAGTCAGCCAGTTCGGCAAGCCATCCGCCAGGCCTGCGCCTTTAAGGGCATCGACCACGCCGAAGATAAACGACACCAGCATCACCGGGCCGACGATGCGCGTCTGCTCATGCCAGAAGCCTTTGCAGAAGCTCAAGGCCACCAGCACGATACACGGCGGGTAAATGGCGGTCAGCACCGGCACGGAGAAGGCGATCAACTTGGTCAGACCCAAGTTCGACACCACCAGCGAGAAACCGGCAAGGATAATCACCAATGCCTTGTAGGACAGCGGCAAGATCTTGCTGAAGTACTCTGCGCAGGCGCAGGTCAGACCCACCGCTGTTACCAGGCACGCCAGGGCAATCAACACAGCCAGGAAACCACTGCCGAGCGAGCCGAAGGTGTGCTGAACATAGGCGTGCAATACCGCAGCCCCGTTGGTTGCGCCGATAGCCACTTCATGGCTGCCGGAACCCAGGCGGAACAGGCTGATATACACCAGTGTCAGACCAACGCCCGCCACCAGGCCGGCAATGATCGCGTAGCGGGTAATCAGTTTCGGCGACTCGACACCACGGGAACGGATCGCATTAACGATCACGATGCCGAATACCAACGCACCCAAGGTGTCCATGGTCAGGTAACCCTGGATAAACCCTTGAGAGAATGGTGCAGCCTCATAGACCGGAGTCGCGCTACCGATATCACCGGCAGGCAAGGCAAACGCGGCGATACCGAGAATGGCCAGGGCGATGATTTTGAGCGGAGCCAGGAAGCGCCCTACCGTGTCCAGCAAACGACCTGGATACAGCGAAACGAAGAACACGATCAAGAAGTACACGGAACTGTACAGGAACAGCGCCAACGGGCTTTCACCGGTCAGGGGCGCCAGACCCACTTCGAACGACACGGTTGCCGTACGCGGTGTGGCGAACAACGGACCCACAGCCAGGTAGGCAGCCGCCGCGAGCAAGCCGCCAGCGATTTTGCCAATCGGGCTGCTCAGTGCATCCATACCACCGCCGACTTTGGCCAGAGCGACAACAGTGACCACCGGCAGACCCACAGCCGTAATCAAAAAGCCCAGCGCGGCGATCCAGACATTAGGGCCCGATTGCAAACCAACGATTGGCGGGAAAATGATGTTGCCAGCCCCAACGAACAGGGCAAAGGTCATAAACCCAAGTGCCAGAATGTCCTGGCCTTTCAAAACTTTCATTACGGAAGTACCACACTAGTAAATCGGGATTTAGAGGGGAATTTCCCGTGCGGATATGGGAAATGTTGTCAGTCTGAATAAGACCGACCCGTCTAGCGCGTGGCTTCCTTGTGGGACGCACACGCAGAAAAGCAGAATGGCGGCAAGATTACCGAGTTTTTAAGATGAACGCACTGTTGCAGGGCATTCTGTCCGATGAACGAACGCAGTTGTCGCCTTGATGACATCGAAAATTAAACTGGTGTGATTTTCCTACATCGGTGTTCCCATATCGCTGTAGGAGCGAGCTTGTCTCGCGATCTTTTTTAAGGTCAAAAGATCGTGAGGCAAGCTCGCTCCTACGGGGGATTTGGTTATCCCGGAATGCACAAAGGCCACCCGAAGGTGGCCTTTGCCTGGTGTAGCAATCAGTTAAGCGCGTGGCTTACTTGACAGCCCAACCGGTCAGCTCGGCCAAGGCCTTGCCGATGTCTGCCAGCGAACGCACGGTTTTTACGCCTGCGTCTTGCAGAGCAGCAAACTTCTCGTCTGCAGTGCCCTTGCCGCCAGAGATGATTGCGCCAGCATGGCCCATGCGCTTGCCTGGAGGGGCAGTCACACCAGCGATGTAGGAAACAACTGGCTTGGTTACGTGTGCCTTGATGTAGGCAGCCGCTTCTTCTTCAGCCGAACCGCCGATCTCACCGATCATGACGATCGCTTCGGTCTTCGGGTCTTCCTGGAACAGTTTCAGGATGTCGATGAAGTTCGAGCCAGGGATCGGGTCACCACCGATACCTACACACGTCGACTGACCGAAACCGGCGTCAGTGGTTTGCTTCACAGCTTCGTAAGTCAGGGTGCCGGAACGCGACACGATGCCTACTTTGCCTGGCAAGTGAATGTGACCTGGCATGATGCCGATCTTGCACTCGCCTGGGGTGATCACGCCTGGGCAGTTAGGGCCGATCAGGGTAACACCCAGCTCGTCGCACTTAACTTTAGCGTCCAGCATGTCCAGGGTAGGAATGCCTTCGGTGATGCACACGATCAGCTTGATGCCGCCGAACGCTGCTTCAAGGATGGAGTCCTTGCAGAAAGGAGCCGGAACGTAGATCACGCTGGCGGTGGCGCCAGTGGCAGCTACAGCGTCTTTCACGGTGTTGAACACTGGCAGGCCCAGATGCTCGGTGCCGCCTTTGCCCGGAGTTACGCCGCCAACCATCTTGGTGCCGTACTCGATGGCTTGCTGGGTGTGGAAGCTACCTTGCGAACCAGTGATGCCCTGGCAGATAACTTTGGTGTCTTTATTGATCAGGACGCTCATTACTTGCCCTCCGCAGCTTTAACAACTTGTTGAGCAGCGTCGGTCAAGCTGGTAGCAGCGATGATGTTCAGGCCGCTGTCTGCCAGTACTTTAGCGCCCAGTTCAGCGTTGTTGCCTTCAAGGCGCACAACCACCGGGATTTTCACGCCGACTTCTTTCACTGCGCCGATGATGCCTTCAGCAATCATGTCGCAACGAACGATGCCGCCGAAAATGTTAACCAGTACTGCCGCGACATTGCTGTCGGACAGGATGATTTTGAACGCTTCAGTTACGCGTTCTTTGGTTGCGCCGCCACCTACGTCGAGGAAGTTGGCTGGCTTGCCACCGTGCAGGTTAACGATGTCCATGGTACCCATGGCCAGACCGGCACCGTTTACCATGCAGCCGATGTTGCCTTCCAGCGCTACGTAGTTCAGTTCGAACTGGGCAGCGTGCGCTTCGCGCGGATCGTCTTGCGACGGATCGTGGAAAGTTTTCAGCTTGGGCTGACGGTACATGGCGTTTGCGTCGATGTTGATTTTTGCATCGAGGCAGTGCAGGTCGCCGTCAGTCTTGATAACCAGCGGGTTCACTTCCAGCAGGGCCAGATCGTGATCCTTGAACAGTTTGGCCAGACCTACGAAGATCTTGGCGAACTGAGCAACTTGCTTGCCTTCCAGACCCAGCTGGAATGCCAACTCGCGACCCTGGAATGGCTGAGCGCCAACCAGTGGATCGATGGTTGCTTTGAGAATTTTTTCTGGAGTGTCGTGTGCGATCTTCTCGATGTCCACGCCACCTTCGGTGGAAGCCATGAACACGATACGACGGCTGGAACGGTCAACGACAGCGCCCAGGTACAGCTCTTTAGCGATATCAGTGCACGATTCAACCAGGATTTTGGTGACCGGCTGACCATTGGCGTCAGTTTGGTAAGTCACCAGACGCTTGCCCAGCCACTGCTGTGCAAATGCTTTAGCGTCTTCTTTGTTGCGAACCAGCTTAACGCCGCCCGCTTTGCCGCGACCGCCTGCGTGAACCTGGGCTTTTACAACCCATTCGGTCCCGCCAATTTTGTCGCAAGCTTCAGCCGCTGCTTCCGGGGTGTCTACTGCATAACCCTTGGATACTGGCAGGCCGTACTCAGCGAACAGCTGCTTACCCTGATACTCGTGAAGATTCATGCTTTTTACCGTCTTCGTTAGGTACTGCGCATTCGGCGCTGCACTTTTATTAGTGCCGCACCACCTGTGACTGCTGCTTGTGCTGCTTTAGCAAACCCGGCCATTGCGTGAGCAAAGGCCGGGCCTGGATAAAACAAGACAAGACTGCGTCCGGCGGAAGTTCCGCGGTGAGGCTTGCTAGCAAGGCTCACGACGGGCAAACCGCCGTGGTTTCTTATTGTCTGGTCTTAACGTTTCTTACGGTTGGCAATGTGGATGGCGCCGCCATTCACTGCCAGCGCTGCTTCATGCAACGCTTCGGACAGGGTTGGATGGGAGAAAACCATCATGCCCAGATCCTCGGCACTGGTGCCGAATTCCATACCGATTGCGCCCTGCTGTACCAGCTCTGCTGCGCTTGGGCCAATCACGTGGACGCCCAGTACGCGGTCAGTTTTGGCATCAGCAATGACTTTAACAAAGCCACCGGTGTCGTTTGCTGCCATGGCACGGCCACTGGCTGCGAACGGGAAGGTGCCGACGTTAACTTCAACGCCTTCAGCTTTCAAGGCCTGTTCGGTTTTACCGACCCACGCGATCTCCGGGTGAGTGTAAATAACCGATGGAATCAGGTCGTAGTTCATCTCGGTCTTGTGACCTTTGATGCGCTCAACCACCATGATGCCTTCTTCAGAAGCCTTGTGTGCCAGCATCATGCCGCGAACCACGTCACCGATGGCGTAAACGCCCGGTACGCTGGTCGCGCAATGATCGTCAACAAACACGAAACCGCGCTCGTCGATGGTCACACCGCTGTCAGCTGCCAGCAGCTCGGTGGTCACAGGGCGACGACCTACCGCTACGATCAGCTTGTCGAAGGTGATGGTCTGTTCGCCGTTGGCGTCGGTGTAGGTCACAACGACTTCGTCGCCGCTTACCTTGGAACCGGTCACGCGAGCGCCCAGCTTGATGTCCAGACCTTGTTTGGTCAGGGTTTTGTAGGCTTCTTTGGACACAGCAGCGTCAGCAGCCATCAGGAACGTGTCCAGTGCTTCCAGAACGGTTACCTGAGCGCCCAGACGGGACCATACCGAACCCAGTTCCAGACCGATAACGCCAGCGCCGATAACGCCCAGACGCTTAGGTACGGCCTGGAATTCCAGAGCGCCGGTCGAATCAACGATCACGTTGTTATCAACTGGAGCTGGCGGAATGTCGATAGGACGCGAACCGGAAGCCAGAATCACGTTCTCGGCTTCGATGATTTCAACGCTGCCGTCTGGCTTGGTCAGCTCAACGCGCTTGCCGGCCAGCAGCTTGCCGTGGCCTTGCAGGGAGGTCACACCGTTGGCTTTGAACAGGGTCGCAACGCCGGAGGTCAGGCCTTTGACGATGTTGGCTTTACGGCCAACCATCGCTGGCACGTCCATGTTCACTTCACCGGTGGTGATGCCGTGGATAGCAAATGCATCCTTGGCTTCGTGATACTTCCAGGAGCTGTCCAGCAGCGCCTTGGATGGAATGCAACCAACGTTCAGGCAAGTACCGCCCAATGCCAGTTTGCCTTCTTTGTCGGTGTATTTTTCGATGCATGCAGTCGAAAGGCCCAGTTGCGCGGCCTTGATCGCGGCAACGTAGCCGCCAGGGCCCGCACCAATCACTACAACGTCAAATTTCTGAGACATGGGAATAGATCCTCTATTAGCTACAAGCTTCAAGCTCGGAACTTCAAGCTGCAAGCCAAGCTGCGTTACAGGCAGCTTGAAGCTCGCAACTTGAAGCTGCTCCTATTAAATATCCAGCAGCAGACGAGCTGGGTCTTCCAGCAGGTTTTTGATGGCTACCAGGAAACTTACAGCTTCTTTGCCGTCGATCAAGCGGTGATCGTAAGACAGAGCCAGGTACATCATCGGACGGATTACAACCTGACCGTTGACTGCCATTGGACGCTGAAGGATGTTGTGCATGCCCAGGATCGCGGCTTGCGGCGGGTTAACGATCGGGGTCGACATCATCGAACCGAAAGTACCACCGTTGGTGATGGTGAACGTACCGCCGGTCATTTCGTCGATCGACAGTTTGCCATCACGGGCTTTTTTGCCGTAAGCAGCGATGCCGCCTTCGATTTCAGCCAGGCTCATCAGTTCAGCGTTACGCAGTACTGGAACTACCAGGCCACGGTCGCTGGACACTGCAACACCGATGTCGGCGTAGCCGTGGTAAACGATGTCCGAACCGTCGATCGACGCGTTGACAGCCGGGAAGCGCTTCAGCGCTTCGGTAGCGGCTTTAACGAAGAACGACATGAAGCCCAGGCGTACGCCGTTGTGGGACTTCTCGAACAGGTCCTTGTACTTCGAACGCAGTGCCATGATTTCGGTCATGTCAACTTCGTTGAAAGTGGTCAGCATCGCCATGTTCGACTGAGCTTCTACCAGACGCTTGGCCACGGTAGCGCGAACGCGGGTCATCGGAACGCGTTTTTCTACGCGGTCGCCAGCAGCGAATACCGGAGCAGCGGCAGCAGGCGCAGCAGCTTTGGCAGGTGCAGCGGCCGGAGCGGCTTTCTTGGCAGCAACAGCAGCAACAACGTCTTCTTTGGTCACACGACCGCCTTTGCCAGTACCGGCAACGGAAGCGATGTTGATGCCGTTTTCTTCAGCGATCTTGCGTGCAGCCGGAGCAGCCACTGGATCGTCTTCGCCGTCAGCAGCGGCTGGAGCAGCAGCTTGAGCAGCCGGTGCAGCCGGTGCAGCAGCGGCGGCTGGAGCGGCGGCAGCAGCGCCACCTTCAACGATGGAGCCCAGCACTTCGTCGGACAGAACGGTATCGCCTTCGTTTTTCACGATTGCGCCCAGAACGCCGTCAGCAGTCGCCAATACTTCCAGTACGACTTTGTCGGTTTCGATGTCAACGATCAGGTCGTCACGCTTTACAGCGTCGCCTGGTTGCTTGTGCCAGGTGGCAACGGTGCCATCGGCAACCGATTCCGGAAATGTTGGGGCTTTGATCTCGATAGCCATGTTCTTTGGTTCCTTTAATTCGGTTTCAGTGCGCGAAGGCGTTAAACAGTGAACGCGTCTTGCAACAGTTTGGCCTGTTGCTCAGCGTGCATCGATGCGTAACCACAAGCAGGTGCAGCAGAAGCGTCACGGCCCGCGTACTCAAGTACGAGAGATTTGTCGTGACCGCCAATGATGCGACGCATGTGGTGCTGGCTGCAGTACCAGGCGCCCTGGTTCATTGGCTCTTCCTGACACCAGACAATGTGCTTGGCGTTTTTGTACGGAGCCAGGACTTCAATCAAGTCGTCCTCAGGGAACGGATACAGCTGCTCAAGACGCACGATAGCGATGTCATCACGACCTTCGGCACGGCGTTTTTCCAACAGGTCGTAGTAGACCTTGCCGCTACACAGCACGATACGACCGACGTTCGCCGGATCTTGTGCATCGATTTCTGGAATAACGGTCTGGAACGAACCTTCGGCCAGATCTTCCAGTGTCGAGATTGCCAATTTGTGACGCAGCAACGACTTCGGTGTCAGTACCACCAGCGGCTTGCGCAGCGGACGGATAACCTGACGGCGCAGCAGATGGTAGATCTGCGCTGGAGTGGTTGGTACGCACACCTGAATGTTGTGCTCAGCGCACAATTGCAGGTAACGCTCAAGACGTGCCGAGGAGTGCTCAGGGCCCTGACCTTCGTAGCCGTGTGGCAACAGCATGGTCAGACCGCACAGGCGACCCCACTTGTGCTCGCCGCTGGTGATGAACTGGTCGATAACAACCTGTGCACCGTTGGCGAAGTCACCAAACTGGGCTTCCCAGATCACCAGGCCGTTTGGCGTGGTGGTCGAGTAGCCGTATTCGAACGCCAATACCGCTTCTTCCGACAGCAGCGAGTCGTACAGGTCAAAGCGAGGCTGACCTTCGTACAGGTGCTGCAGAGGAATGTAGGTGCTGGCATCTTTTTGGTTGTGCAACACAGCGTGACGGTGCGAGAACGTACCGCGGCCGATGTCCTGACCGGTCATGCGGATCGGGTGACCTTCGAACGCCAGGGTCGCGTATGCCATGGTTTCGGCATAACCCCAGTTGATCGGCAGGCCGCCGGCTTGCATTTTTTGACGGTCTTCGTAGATCTTCGACACCTGACGCTGCATGACGAAGCCTTCTGGAATTTCCAGCAGCTTGGCCGACAGTTCTTGCAGGGTTTTCAGATCAAAGCGTGTGTCGTGACGCGCAGTCCAGGCGTGGCCCAGGTACGGACGCCAGTCAACGAACAGCTCTTTGTTCGGCTCTTTGACCAGACTTTTCACAACATGCAGACCGTTGTCCAGCGCGTTGCGATATTCGTCGATCTTGGCCTGAACGCGCTCTTCGTCTACCACTTTTTCTTGAGTCAGACGTTCGGCATACAGTTCACGCGTGGTGCGCTGCTTGGCGATTTGCTGATACATCAACGGCTGAGTACCGTTTGGCTCGTCGGCCTCGTTGTGACCGCGACGGCGGTAGCAGAACAGGTCGATCACGACGTCACGCTTGAACTGCATGCGGTAGTCGATTGCCAGCTGGGTCACGAACAGAACGGCTTCCGGATCATCACCATTAACATGGAGGATCGGCGCCTGAATCATTTTCGCGACGTCGGTGCAGTACTCGGTCGAACGCGAGTCTTCAGGGTTGCTGATGGTGAAGCCAACCTGGTTGTTGATCACCAGATGAACCGTACCGCCAGTCTTGAAGCCGCGAGTCTGCGACATCTGGAAGGTTTCCATGACCACGCCCTGACCTGCGAATGCAGCGTCACCGTGGATGGAAATAGGCAGTACTTTTTCGCCCGTTGCGTCGTTACGACGGTCTTGACGTGCACGTACCGAACCTTCAACCACTGGAGAAACGATTTCCAGGTGGGAAGGGTTAAACGCCATGGCCAGGTGAACTTCGCCACCGGAGGTCATCACGTTGGAGGAGAAGCCCTGGTGGTATTTAACGTCACCGGAACCCAGCTCGATTTTCTTCTTGCCTTCGAACTCGTCGAACAGATCGCGCGGGTTTTTACCGAAGGTGTTGACCAGCACGTTCAGACGGCCACGGTGGGCCATGCCGATAACGATTTCTTTGGTGCCGTAGTTGCCCGAACGCTGAATCAGTTCGTCCAGCAAAGGAATCAAGCTCTCGCCGCCTTCCAGACCGAAACGCTTGGTGCCCGGGTACTTGGTGCCCAGGTACTTCTCCAGGCCTTCAGCAGCGGTCACGCGCTCAAGCAGGTGGCTTTTGATCTCAGCCGAATAGGTCGGACGGCCACGTACGCTTTCGAGACGCTGTTCAAACCAGTGGCGTTGCTCGGAATCGACGATGTGCGTGAACTCGGCGCCAATGGTGCGGCAATATGTCTGCTGCAACGCTTCGAGAATTTCGCGTAGGCTCGCTTCCTCTTTGCCGATATACAGGTCGCCGGCACGGAAGGTCGTATCAAGATCGGCATTGGTCAAGCCGTAATGATTGATCGACAGGTCTGCAGGTGCAGGACGCTGCCACAGCCCCAGCGGATCAAGCTGGGCTGCCTGGTGGCCGCGCATCCGATAGGCCTGGATCAATCGCAGCACTTCAACCTGCTTCTTCTCGTGTTCGCTGCTCACGCTTGCGGCAGATACCGGCTGGGCGCGGCGCTGGTTCTTCGCCAGCAACACGAAATGATCGCGGATTGTTGAGTGCGAAACATCGTTGGCAGAGTTGCCCTCTGTAGGCAACGTCTGAAATTTGGTGCGCCATTCTTCTGGCACAGCGTTAGGGTCGTGCAGGTAGAGCTCGTAGAGCTCTTCCACATAGGCAGCGTTACCACCTGAAAGATAGCCGCTGTTCCACATGCGCTGCATCACGCTTTCTTGCATGCTTGGTCACCCTCGGTTAGGGGACACCATCGGCGAAAACACCACAGCACTTGAGAAAGTCCGAATACAGCGACTAAAACAAGCCACTAGAGTCACGCTGATAGTCCGGGTACCAGCCCGGATGCCCCTGCTGGTCTCATTTCTTCAAAATAAGAGCCGCAACTTTGTGAGCTGCTGCTCAGGTTATAACTACGGCGCCGGTTGAAGCCTGCGCCGTAGCATCTACGGTTACAACGGTGTTGCAGTGCAGCTTTGAATCACACGCCGCTTTGCAGCAGCATGCTACGCACGTGACCGATGGCCTTAGTCGGGTTCAGGCCCTTCGGACACACGTTTACGCAGTTCATGATCCCGCGGCAGCGGAATACGCTGAACGGGTCATCCAGCGAAGCCAGACGCTCGTTGGTCTTGGTGTCACGGCTGTCAGCCAGGAAGCGATAGGCTTGCAGCAGTGCAGCAGGGCCCAGGAACTTGTCCGGGTTCCACCAGAAGGACGGGCACGAAGTCGAGCAGCAAGCGCACAGGATGCACTCGTACAGACCGTCGAGCTTTTCACGCTCTTCTGGCGATTGCAGACGCTCGATGGCCGGAGCCGGAGTATCGTTCTGCAGGAACGGCTTCACCTTCTCGTATTGCTTGTAGAAGATGCTCATGTCGACGACCAGGTCACGGATAACCGGCAAACCTGGCAGCGGACGAATCACCAACTTGTTACCTTTTACAACGGAGGACAGCGGCGTTACGCACGCCAGGCCGTTTTTACCGTTGATGTTCATGCCGTCGGAGCCGCAAACGCCCTCACGGCAAGAGCGACGATAGGAGAAACCTTCGTCCTGCTCTTTGATCAGGGCCAGTACGTCCAGCACCATCAGGTCTTTACCGTGAGTATTGACCTGGAATTCTTGCATGAACGGCGCAGCGTCCTGATCCGGGTTGTAGCGATAAACACTGACTTTCAACATATCGGCCACCCTTAGTAAGTACGAACCATTGGCTGGAAGGTCGGAACGGTTTTCGGCGAGAAGTTCACCGCACGCTTGGCTACACGTTTCTCACCCGGGAAGTACAGGGTGTGGCACAGCCAGTTAACGTCGTCACGATCTTCGAAGTCTTCACGGGCGTGAGCACCGCGCGATTCCTTACGGGTTTCAGCAGCGATAGCAGTGGCTTCAGCCACTTCGAGCAGGTTTTGCAGCTCAAGGGCTTCGATACGAGCAGTGTTGAACGCCTGGCTCTTATCGTTGATCTTGACGTTGGCAATGCGCTTGCGCAGGTCTTGCAACTGGGCAATACCCTTCTGCATGTATTCGCCAGTACGGAATACACCGAAGTAGTTCTGCATGCAGCTCTGCAGTTCTTTACGCAGGGTCGCAACGTCTTCGCCATCAGTGCGCGAGTTCAGACCGTCCAGACGTGCCAGGGCAGCGTCGATGTCGGACTGACGTGGACGAGCGTAATCAACGCCTTCTTTAAGCGTCTGCTCAAGGAACAGGCCGGCAGCACGACCGAATACCACCAGGTCGAGCAGCGAGTTGCCGCCCAGACGGTTGGCACCGTGAACCGATACGCACGCCACTTCACCTACAGCGAACAGGCCAGGGATGATCTGGTCGTTGCCGTCGGCGTCCTGGGTGATCGCCTGGCCATGAATGTTGGTGGCAACGCCGCCCATCATATAGTGGCAAGTTGGAACCACTGGAACTGGAGCCAGTACCGGGTCAACGTGGGCGAAAGTCTTGGACAGTTCGCAGATACCTGGCAGACGGCTGTGCAGAACTTCTTCACCAAGGTGGTCAAGTTTCAGCATTACGTGGTCGCCATCTGGACCGCAACCGTTGCCCGCGATGATTTCTTTAACCATCGAGCGTGCTACTACGTCACGACCAGCAAGGTCTTTGGCGTTCGGAGCGTAACGCTCCATGAAACGCTCGCCATGCTTGTTGATCAGGTATCCACCTTCACCACGGCAACCTTCGGTAACCAGTACACCGGCACCGGCAATACCGGTTGGGTGGAACTGCCACATTTCGATGTCCTGTACCGGTACGCCTGCACGCAGGGCCATGCCGATACCGTCGCCAGTGTTGATCAGGGCGTTGGTCGTCGAAGAGTAGATACGGCCTGCACCGCCAGTCGCCAGTACGGTGGCGTTGGCGCGAACATAGGAAGTTTCGCCAGTTTCGATGCAGATAACGATCATGCCAACGAAATCGCCGGCTTCGTTTTTAACCAGGTCGACTCCGTAGTATTCGTTCAGGAATACAGTGCCGGCTTTCAGGTTGGCCTGGTACAGGGTGTGCAGCAGCGCGTGACCGGTACGGTCAGCAGCAGCGCAGGTACGGGCAGCCTGGCCACCTTTACCAAAGTCCTTGGACTGACCGCCGAAAGGACGCTGGTAGATACGGCCTTGCTCGGTACGGGAGAACGGCAGGCCCATGTGCTCGAGTTCGAATACGGCCTCTGGGCCTACGGAACACATGTATTCGATAGCGTCCTGGTCACCGATGTAGTCGGAACCCTTGACGGTATCGTACATGTGCCAGCGCCAGTCATCGTTTGGATCCGCAGACGCGATCGCGCAGGTGATGCCACCCTGAGCCGATACGGTGTGGGAACGAGTCGGGAAAACCTTGGTGATTACAGCAGTCTTGTGACCGCCTTGAGCCAGTTGCAACGCAGCGCGCATACCGGCACCGCCGCCGCCAATAATGATGGCGTCGAAGGAAAGTGTATTAACTGTGTTAGCCATGAATCAGATACCCCAAAGAATCTGCACACCCCAGACGAAGTAAGCGAACATTGCAACGCCGCATACTGCCTGGAAGAGGAAACGTACTGCTGTCGCGGACTTGCCCAGCGCCATTGGCGTCAGGTAGTCAGTCGCGATGGTCCACATGCCGACCCAGGCGTGAGCGCCAAGGGCAACCAGGGCCAACAGGCTGAAGATACGCATCCAGTTGCTTGCGAACAGTTCGTGCCATTGGGCGTAGCCAATGCCAGGGTTCGCAACGAGGTATCCGATCAGGAAAATGAAATAAGCCGCTAGAACGACCGCAGACACACGCTGTGCCATCCAGTCATAGAGGCCCGAACGCGATAGGTTCGTAACGCTGGTTACCATATCCAAACTCCTGCCAGAACAATCATCACTACGGAAATGACGATTACGATTTTCGAGCCCAGCTTGCCGCCTTCCAGCGTCTCACCGATGCCCATATCCATGATCAAGTGGCGCACACCGGCAACCAAGTGATACAGCAAGGCAGATAGCAGGCCCCATGCAATGAATTTGGCCAGCGGGCTGGTCAAGCATGCCTTCACCTCGGCAAAACCTTCTTCGGAACCCAGGGATTTGCTCAATGCATAAAGCATGAAGCCCAGGCCGAGAAAAAGAATGATGCCCGATACGCGGTGCAGAAACGACGTAACGCCGGTGATGGGGAGTTTGATGGTCCTTAGGTCTAGGTTTACAGGTCGTTGGCTATTCACGGCTTTTTTCACACTGAAGAGCCCCTAACAATCAGGGCAAGTTTGTTGGGATGCGCACTGGTCAGGTACCCACCACCCGGGAGTGACGACCCCCATCTAAACAGGCCCAAAAGCCTCTGGCGGTCGGCTGCCGAGTATAGACAGTTAGGTTACTAATGACAACGCAATCACCTCCCTCTAATAGAGCATTGCACTCTTGGCATAAAAGGCGTAAACGGCGGGGATATTCGAGAAAAATGACTCCTGAAAGCCTTGTACAGCAAGACTTTAGGCAAATTGACATTCAAATTTATCTAACTATAGTGGTGCGGGCCCTGCGTGGGGGGTCTGTCTGATGATTTCAAGCATAAATAGGAGGCCACATGGCTGACAAAAAAGCGCAGTTGATCATCGAGGGCGCTGCCCCCGTCGAGCTGCCCATTTTAACTGGCACCGTTGGTCCCGATGTAATCGATGTGCGCGGCCTCACGGCCACGGGCCGATTCACATTCGACCCAGGCTTCATGTCGACTGCATCCTGCGAGTCGAAGATCACCTATATTGATGGTGATAACGGTATCCTGCTGCACCGCGGCTACCCGATCGAACAACTGGCTGAACACTCTGACTACCTGGAAACAGCTTACCTGCTGCTGAACGGCGAACTGCCGACGGTAGAACAGAAGGCTCAGTTTGTCAGCAACGTGAAGAACCACACCATGGTTCACGAGCAGTTGAAGACCTTCTTCAACGGCTTCCGTCGTGACGCTCACCCGATGGCCGTCATGTGCGGCGTGGTCGGCGCACTGTCGGCTTTCTACCACGACTCCCTGGACATCAATAACCCGCAGCATCGCGAAATCTCCGCGATCCGTCTGGTTGCCAAGATGCCAACGCTGGCCGCCATGGTTTACAAGTACTCCATGGGTCAACCCATGATGTACCCGCGTAACGACCTGAGCTACGCCGAAAACTTCCTGCACATGATGTTCAACACACCGTGCGAGATCAAACCGATCAGCCCGGTACTGGCCAAGGCCATGGATAAGATCTTTATCCTGCATGCCGACCACGAACAGAACGCATCGACCTCTACCGTACGTTTGGCAGGCTCCTCGGGCGCCAACCCGTTCGCGTGTATCGCTGCAGGCATCGCGGCATTGTGGGGCCCGGCTCACGGCGGCGCCAACGAAGCTGTTCTGACCATGCTCGACGAAATTGGCGATGTGTCCAACATCGACACATTCATCGCCAAGGCCAAGGACAAGAACGATCCATTCAAACTGATGGGCTTTGGTCACCGCGTTTACAAAAACCGCGACCCACGCGCCACCGTGATGAAAAAGACCTGCGACGAAGTACTGAAAGAGCTGGGTATCAAAAATGACCCACAACTCGAACTGGCCATGCGCCTGGAAGAGATCGCTCTGACCGACCCTTACTTCATCGAGCGCTCGCTGTACCCGAACGTCGACTTCTACTCGGGGATCATCCTCAAAGCGATCGGCATTCCTACCAGCATGTTCACCGTAATCTTCGCTCTGTCGCGGACTGTCGGCTGGATCTCGCACTGGAAAGAAATGCTCTCCAGCCCGTACAAGATTGGCCGTCCGCGCCAGCTGTACACCGGCTACGAGTCGCGTGACTTCAGCAAGCTTGAAGACCGCAAATAAGACCATTGATACCACGATAGCGTCTTAGCTGCTGCCGATACGGCCTCTACCTGGTAGAGGCCGTATTTTTTTGTGCGCAGTAAACACTGCGTGTAGGAGCGAGCTTGCCTCGCGATCTTCTGATCTTTAAAAGATCGCGAGGCAAGCTCGCTACAGGGTACGAAACATGTCTCGCAGACATAAAAAATCCCCCTGCCTTACGACAGAGGGATTTGATTTGACGTGCAGCTTGCAGCTAACAACTTGCCGCTGGGTTAGTGATCTACCGCCCCGCTCGCCCCAAGACCCGTCTGTGAACGTACAAACTGCGGGAAGAACAGCGCACGCTCTTTCGCAGCCGACTTGGATTTGTCAGTCACGGAGAAGAACCAGATACCCACGAACGCAATGATCATGGAGAACAAGGCTGGATACTCGTAAGGGAAGATCGCTTTTTCATGATGCAGAATCTGCACCCAGATGGTTGGGCCCAAGATCATCAAGCCAACCGCGCTGATCAGACCCAGCCAGCCGCCGATCATGGCGCCGCGTGTGGTGAGGTTTTTCCAGTACATCGAAAGCAGCAGTACCGGGAAGTTACAGCTCGCCGCGATAGAGAACGCCAGGCCCACCATAAACGCGATGTTTTGGCTTTCGAACAAGATACCCAGACCAATCGCCAGCACGCCCAGAGCAACGGTGGTGATTTTGGAGACGCGAATTTCTTCTTTATCGTTGGCCTTGCCTTTTTTGAACACACTGGCGTACAGGTCATGAGACACCGCCGAAGCACCGGCCAAGGTCAGACCTGCAACCACCGCGAGAATCGTCGCGAAGGCCACGGCCGAGATAAAGCCCAGGAAGATGCTACCGCCCACCGCGTCCGCCAAATGCACAGCCGCCATGTTGTTACCGCCCAGCAAAGCGCCAGCAGCGTCTTTGAAGTCAGGGTTAGTGCTCACCAGAATGATCGCGCCGAAACCGATGATGAACGTCAGGATGTAGAAATAACCAATAAAACCGGTGGCATAGAACACGCTCTTACGGGCTTCTTTCGCGTCACTCACCGTGAAGAAGCGCATCAGAATGTGCGGCAGGCCAGCAGTACCAAACATCAGCGCCAAGCCAAGGGAGAATGCCGAAATCGGATCCTTCACCAAACCGCCAGGGCTCATGATCGCTTCACCTTTAGGGTGAATTTTTACCGCTTCGGCAAACAGTGAGTTGAAGTCAAAGTTGACGTGTTTCATGACCATCACAGCCATGAACGTCGCACCAGACAGTAGCAACACCGCCTTGATGATCTGCACCCATGTGGTTGCCAGCATGCCGCCGAACAACACATACAGGCACATCAGGATGCCCACCAGAATCACCGCAACGTGGTAATCCAGGCCGAACAGCAATTGTATGAGCTTGCCCGCACCCACCATTTGCGCGATCAGGTAAAACGCCACCACCACCAGCGAACCGCAGGCAGACAGCGAGCGGATCTGGGTTTGACCCAAGCGATACGAAGCGACATCAGCAAAGGTGTACTTGCCCAAGTTACGCAGACGCTCTGCGATCAGGAACAAGATAATCGGCCAACCCACCAGGAAGCCGATCGAATAGATCAGACCATCGTAGCCCGAGGTATAAACCAGCGCGGAAATACCCAAAAACGATGCGGCAGACATATAGTCGCCCGCAATCGCCAGGCCATTTTGAAAACCGGTGATCTTGCCACCCGCCGCATAATAGTCCGCGGCCGACTTATTGCGTTTCGATGCCCAGTAAGTAATACACAGAGTGGCGCCCACAAACACGACGAACATAATGATCGCCGCGACATTAAGCGGTTGTTTTTGCACCTCACCGGTCAGGGCATCAGCCGCCCAAACCGAGGGAGCCAAGGCTGCAATGCCCAGTGCTGCCAATAGACGCCCGATCATTGCTCAGCCTCCTTGAGAATTGCAGTGTTAAGCGCATCAAACTCGCCATTAGCCCGACGGACATAGATACCGGTCAGAATAAAGGCCGAAAAAATCAGCCCCACACCAATCGGTATTCCCCAGGTAATAGCGGAGCCGGGGTACAACTTGGCCCCCATGATGTGCGACCCATAAGCAATCAATAGAATAAAGGCGGCATATAAACCGAGCATGATCGCCGAGAGAATCCAGGCGAATCGTTCTCTTTTTTTGACCAGCTCCTTGAAACGCGGGCTGTTTTGAATCGAGAGGTAAATGCTGTCGTTCATTATTTTTGTCCTCGCAGCACAGAAGAGATGTAACGGTTTCACTATTAGGGGGCTTGGACCTCTAAGCCAGACGACTTTAGTAGTAGAACCGAAAACCCCTACAGCCCCCGTATTCTCTAGCCTGCGCGAATAACGACATCATTTGGCCAGTGCTCAAAATAGAAAAACCGCCCGGCAATTAAACCGGGCGGTTCTGTGTGCTGCGAGCTAGACGCTTCGCGATTATTTAGCTGTCCACTCGGCGACACGCTCAGGGTGTTTGGCAACCCACTCCTTGGCAGCAGCTTCTGGCTTGGCACCCTCTTGAATAGCCAGCATGACCTCACCAATTTCGTCTTTGGAATTCCACGAAAACTTTTTTAAGAACGCTTCAACTTCGGGTGCTTTCTTTTCCAGGTCCTTGCTACCGACACTATTGACAGTTTCTGCAGCGCCAAACACGCCCTTTGGATCATCCAGGAAGCGCAACTTCCACTTGGCGAACATCCAGTGCGGGACCCAGCCCGTTACTACAATCGGTTCATTTTTAGCGTATGCACGCCCCAGTTCAGAGGTCATGGCCGCACCCGAACTGGCTTGCAATTTGTAATTCAAACCGTAGTCCTTGATTGCTTCGTCCGCTTTCAACATGACGCCCGACCCGGCATCAATCCCTACGATTTTGTTTTTATAGCCTTTATCATCCTTCAAATCAGCAATCGACTTGGCCTCTACATACTCAGGCACAATCAAACCAATTTTTGCTTCTTTAAAGTTGGGCCCGAGATCCACTACTTTGTCTTTATTCTTGGTCCAATATTCGCCGTGGGTCACTGGCAGCCAGGCAGACAACATTGCATCGAGTTTGCCGGTGGCCACGCCCTGCCACATGATGCCCGTGGCTACCGGCATCAATTTCACGTCGTAACCCAACTTCTGCTTGATCACCTCTGCGGCCACGAACGTTGTGGCCACACTGTCAGACCAACCGTCGACATAACCGATATTAAGGGTGGGCTTGGTCTGAGCAATCGCCCACCCCGCACTCATCGCCAGCACCAAGGCAGCTCCCGCGCTCAAGAGTCGTCGCATCTTCATCTATGATTCCTCGCCGTGCCGGGCCCGACGAGTGCCGGACCACATCAGGTTTCAGGGCTTTATCAACACCCCGACATAACATGCCCCTGATAATCGGCCTCGCCTGCCAAGTGCCCTGCTCTGACGACGACGCCCAACCAACCATCAACGACATCCACCGCTGACCGAAAGCACTTTACTCAGACGCCCACCTGAACATTGCATGACAAAATTATACGGACGCGCTAGGCGCTATTGATTGCAGGTAAGATGCGCGGCTTTGCTCCCATACGGCCTGACCATGTCCGCGACTGCCCGCTTCCCTGTGTTGCCTTACCTCCTTGCCTGCTTGCTGGGCGTGTGTGCCATTGCCGGTTTCTGGTATGGCCTGGGCCAGCCCGTCATCCTGCCCGATGCCGCTACCCCTACGCACAAACTGCAATGTGCGTCTTACACACCGTTCGACAAAGACCAGTCCCCGTTCGACCAGCCTTTCGTACCTCGCGTAGAACGCATGGATGAGGACCTGGCATTGTTGGCGACACGCTTTGAATGCATTCGCACGTATTCCCAGGCCGGGCTTGAAGCACTCCCGCAGTTGGCCCGCAAACATGGCCTGAAGATGATGAGTGGCGCCTGGGTTAGCAGCAATCCGGTAGAGACCCAAAAAGAGGTCGACGCACTGATCGCCAACGCCAATGACAACCCGGATGTCATCAGCGCCGTGATTGTCGGCAACGAAACCTTGCTGCGCAAAGAAATCACTGCCCCCCAACTGGTCAAGCTGATCACACAGGTCAAAAGCCAGATCAAACAACCTGTCACCTACGCCGATGTGTGGGAATTCTGGTTGCAACACCCTGAAATCGCTCCGGCGGTAGATTTTTTGACCATCCACTTGCTGCCGTATTGGGAAGACGACCCTGCAGGTATTGATCAGGCCGTCAACCACGTCGCCCAGGTTCGCGAGGAATTCGGCACCAAATTCGATAAAGACATCCTGATCGGCGAGACTGGCTGGCCCAGCGAAGGCCGCCAGCGCGAAACCGCCCTGCCGAGCCGCGTCAACGAAGCCAAATTCATTCGTGGCTTTGTCACCCTGGCTGAACAAAACGGCTGGAAATACAACCTGATCGAAGCCTTCGATCAACCCTGGAAGCGTGCCAGTGAGGGTGCAGTAGGCGGTTACTGGGGGCTGTTCGATGCCGATCGTCAAGACAAAGGCATACTCGCCGGCCCCGTAACCAACCTGCCCCATTGGCCAGCCTGGCTGGGACTGGGCATCGCCCTGTTTGCGGCCACATTGTTGATCGGTGGACGCGTACACAGCACGCGCTCGGCTCTGTTGCTCCCGGCCTTGGGAACCGTGGCGGGTTGTAGTTTGGTGGCATGGGCCGAACTGGCATCAGTCACCAGTCGCTTTACCGAAGAATGGACATGGGCCGGGTTGTTGATTGTGCTCAATCTGATTGTGCTCGCCCACGGCGCGTTGGCGCTGGGGCAACAACAGGGCTGGCGTGAGCGCCTGTTCAACGTGCTTGAGCGTCATGCAGGGTGCTGGATCGCGGCCGCAGGGTTTGCCGCAGCGGTCATGATGTTGGGCCTGGTATTTGAACCCCGCTATCGCAGCTTTCCGAGTGCCGCCTTGGTGCTGCCAGCTTTGGTTTACCTGCTGCATCCGGCGAGCGGACCACGACGTGAACTCAGTCTGTTGGCGCTGATCATCGGCGCGGGCATCCCGCTGCAACTGTACCGCGAAGGCCTTAACAACCAACAAGCCTGGGTATGGGCCTTGGTCAGTGTCTTGATGGTCATTGCGTTGTGGCGCAGCCGCCGTCAATAACCGAAAAATCTGTAGGAGTGAGCTTGCCTCGCGATCTTTTGATCTTTAAAAAGATCGCAGCTCGCTCCTGGTCTGGATTATTTTTGCGGTTTTGCCCGAACCAACCGCAACCCTGCAATCACCACGGCAAAGACCGCCAAACTGGCGTTGTAGAGCGCCAATGCCGGCAAGCCAAACAGCAACGCCAACACCGCCAGTGCATTGCCAACACGTCCCGGCACAAAAAAAGCCAGCACCGACGTCACCAACGCCGCCCAGCCCAACGCCCTGAAGTGAATCAACCAGCCAAGGTTTGAGCGCAACTGGCATTCCCAACGCCCGGCCTCAGCAACGCACGTTCCCACCCATTGCGGGTCTTCCATCAAGCCGTAACGCAGGCCATAACTGGCCGCCAGCCACAATGGCAAGACAATAAGCAGCAGGATCCACGGCAAACGAGGGTGCATACAAAACTCCAATAGGCAAAAACGGCGCCCAGCTTAATCGCCCTTTAGGGGTATGCAAGCCTTGCAATCAGATAACTGTTCACTAAAGTCATTCAACGTGTATCTTCTGGTAGTTCATTGCCTGCTTTCTTCTGCCCGGGGGATGTATTTTGTGTCAGACAATGGCACTTCGACTGTAGCCCTGTGGTCATAGCCTGCGAATCATTTTCCGCACTTTATTAGGGATAGTCGTCATGCTTCGTTCTCTACCCTTTGCCGCCTTGCTGTGCGGCCTTATTTTGAGTGCGTCCGCACAAGCGGTCGATGTCGACCCCGCCACTTATGGCTACCCCCTGACCAACCCCTTCGAAGCCACAATTGCGACAACCCCGCCGGAAATGCGCCCATTGCTGCCCAGTGAAGATGACATCAACCAATCGGACTACACCCTCAAGCTGCGGCCAGAGCGCGAGTTCACCTTGCCGGCCAACTTCTGGGCAGTGAAAAAGCTCACCTACCGAATCGCCAAGCAAGATCACGCCGCCCCCTTGATTTTTTTGATCGCCGGTACAGGGGCGCCCTACGACAGTAGCCTCAACGAGTTTTTGAAAAAGCTGTTCTATCAAGCGGGCTATCACGTTGTGCAGCTGTCGTCGCCAACCAGCTATGACTTTATGAGCGCGGCTTCACGCTTTGCTACGCCCGGTATCAGCCAATACGATGCCGAAGACCTGTATCACGTCATGCAAGCGGTTCGCGCCCAACAAGCCAATGTGCCGGTGACCGAGTACTACCTAGCGGGGTATAGCCTTGGCGCACTGGACGCGGCCTTCGTCAGCCACCTGGACGAAACCCGCAAAAGCTTCAACTTCAAGAAAGTCTTGATGCTTAACCCGCCGGTGAACCTGTATACGTCCATCAGCAACCTCGACAAGCTGGTACAAACGGAAGTTAAAGGCATCAATAGCAGCACCACGTTCTATGAGCTGGTACTGAACAAGCTCACCGAGTACTTCAAGCAGAAAGGCTACGTCGATCTCAATGGCGCTCTGGTCTACGACTTGCAGAACTCCAAAGAGCGTTTGACCAACGAACAGATGGCAATGCTGATTGGCACTATGTTCCGGTTTTCATCCGCCGACATCGTGTTTACTTCAGACCTGATCAACCGTCGTGGCCTGATTACGCCTCCCAACTACCCTATTACCGAAGGCACCAGTCTGACGCCATTTCTTAAGCGCTCACTGCTGTGCGACTTCGATTGCTACCTCACCGAACAAGTCATACCGATGTGGCGCGCCCGCACCGATGGCGGCAGTTTGTTGCAACTGATCGACCAGGTCAGCCTGTATGCCTTGCAGGACTATTTGAAAAACAGCCCCAAGATTGCCGTTATGCACAATGCCGACGACATCATCCTTGGCCCTGGTGATTTGGGTTTCTTGCGCAAGACCTTCGGCAACCGCCTGACTGTCTACCCGTATGGTGGCCACTGCGGCAATCTCAACTACCGCGTCAACACCAAAGACATGCTGGAGTTCTTCCGTGGCTAAACATCTCGTGCTTCTCGCCGCCCTACTCAGTGCCGGCTACGCCCAGGCAGACGACAGCAAAGCCAACATCGAACCTACACACGACGTTGATGGCTTTACTCAACCCCTGAAACTGTTGAAGTTCAATCCAGGCCTCGATCAGCGTGAATTCGAACGCGCCACCATGGACGCGCTGAATGTATATGACCCGCTGGAGTCGATTAACCGGCGCATTTACCACTTCAACTACCGCTTCGATCAGTGGGTGTTCCTGCCAGTGGTCGACGGCTATCGCTATGTCACCCCCAGTTTTGTTCGCACCGGTGTCACCAACTTCTTTAATAACCTGGGTGATGTACCCAACCTGTTTAACAGCATGCTGCAGCTCAAAGGCGACCGCACCTTGAAAACAACTGCACGCTTGCTGTTTAACACCACGCTGGGGGTTGGCGGCCTGTGGGATCCTGCTACCGCCATGGGCTTACCGCGCCAGAGCGAAGACTTCGGGCAAACCTTGGGCTTTTATGGTGTACCGGACGGCCCCTATTTGATGCTGCCGATCCTGGGCCCATCAAACCTGCGCGACACCACGGGGCTGGTGGTCGACTACGGCGCCAATCGAGAAATCAACTTCCTCAACGTACCGCGCGAAAGCTCGCGCCACCCGGAAATCTGGCTGCTGCAAGCCATCGATAAACGCTACAACACCAGCTTCCGTTACGGGCAGTTCGACTCGCCTTTTGAGTACGACAAGCTGCGCTATATCTATACCGAGGCAAGGAAATTGCAAATTACGGAATAAGCCAGTTATAAAGGTGGCTGAGACACGGCCCGGCGCACGACTCAGCCAGTTTGAATGGAAATAAATCCTACAGAAAATAATCTCTAAAGATCCGTAGGCACAGATCATTGCACCTTTATTAAGGAAACAACTTACAGAGCATATGATCGTTTCTTTGATAACGTAATCCTTTCGCGTCTTGCTGAAGGATTGAATTAATGCATTCTCCCCCCCCATTAAAAATAATTATTGCCGACGACCACCCCGTCGTATTGCTTGGCGCGAGCACCGCGCTGGAATCTTTATTCAAACCCGGCGACTGCATTATTATCGAGGCATCTTGCACCGGATCGTTATTAAATCTTTTAAAAAATGACACCTACGATCTAATTATTACTGACTTGTCAATGCCGGGCGGGAGCTTTCCCGATGGATTGAAACTAATCAGCCATATTCGTAAGCATTTCGAAAAAACAAAAATAATTATCATGACCATGATTAACAATCAGATCATGCTCCGTAAATTACTGAACTTAGGGATAAGCGGGGCATTCGATAAACATCGGCCTCTTAATGAGCTCGACAATGCTGTAGCCTGCGTGCTTAAGGGTAAACGTTATGTGAGTTCCAGTTTCTGCGCGTCACTGGCAACTACCAAAATAGGCGAAGTAGCCCATAAATCGCTATCAGCTAAAGAATTAGAAGTCGTGCGCTTATATGGACAGGGTTTAGGGGGCCGTGAAATAGCAAAACGACTCAACCGAAGCGAAAAAACTATCAGCCGCCAAAAACGGACCGCCATGCACAAGCTGGGATTGCGAAGCCTGAGTGAACTGGCTGCTAACGCACATCTAATAGGCGTCGGCTATACCGTAGCCCATGAATTAGCAAGCAACGCATATGCACCATAGCGCCGTCCAGCACTTTAAATGCATAAAAGAATCATCCCAAGACTAAAGCCTGAAGAAAACATTTAACATTAAGCGTCGATAGATACACATGAGGCCCCTACCTATCAGAACTGCTAGTACCCCCTACAGGAGTTAAAACGTAAGGTGATAAGACCGGTAGTCAATCGGCAAACTCAACGTGACCTAGCAGGAAATGAAAATGCCTAAATCCTTGTTTCTAAACTCAGCACCTCCCCTTATGCGCCTATTCATAGCGAGCGCGATGGCCTTGACTGTTAGTTCACACGCCATGGCAGTATCTTCCCCCCAATCAACTACCCCATCTGCTAGTGATGTCGCGGGAAAAACTAAAGCCAGCAGTGACTACGGCAAGACGTGCAATTCTAATGAAGCCATGATTAAAAGCACTCGACATGGAGATGAGAATACAGACCCGGTTATAGTTTGCTCCGCCTACGCCCCTTACGGCGTTGCAGGCACTATGTCGAACTACAAAACCCCAGAACCTGAAAAGGGAGACGATGCCTACGGCAATTGGTCCAGTGCAATTAATGAAGGCAAACCAAGCGGCCATACATACACATGCCCCGAAGGTACACTCATGACAGGCATTAAACATAAAGATGATGAAAACGGATCGACTTACTATCGTTGCAGTGCATTTTCGATAAACGGTGTTGTTCAAAAATTAAGGCCAGGAACCGTATTGAAATTCCCAGAAGATGACCATGAAAAATCCTGCCCAGCAGGGCAAATCATGATTGGGCGAAGCCACCTGTGCGACAACGATGGTAAATGTGATGAAAAAGCCTCCAGCACGTATACCTGTGGTTATGTTCGAGCGCTGTAATAACCTCTTAAAGTACGCGAACAGTTGACCCTCTACAGATCTCCTCATTCAAGGGCAATGGCGTCCGTCTTTTTAAAGCAGACGCCATAGCCCTTAAATGCTTAACAGAAGTTATTATCCCTATCGTTAAAAGCCCACGTTGTCCAGAAAGGCCTACAACTCGGCGCATGCATATCCACTGTCGCCATCAGTCACGGCAACAATGTTAACGTAATGCGTAAGTGGTTGCCGCTTTACAGAGATCAACAACCTGTAACGCTACCTCTGTTTGTTCCGATAACCAGCCTGTTCAACAATCGTATTGATACTTAATAGGCGCTATCTAAGCAGAACTTTAAATATTTGACACCAAACCAGCGCAGGTTGCAATACCTGCTCAGGCTTTACCAATAAAATCGGTTTTAGCCACGCCACGGGCTAAAACCGATAAATTTATATAATACTGAAACCCATCAGAGAACTCAGGAAGAAATGAGGCTCACGCTAGACAACCTGTTCAATGGGTCATACTCCAAAACACGGCCTAACTCATCACTGGTCATATTGCCCTCTTCATCATAAGTAAATAATGTGGTCTGTGGCACCCCACCATTAAAGGTATAAGTCAGAGAAGACAACTGAACAGGGTCGGTATTATCAAAGGCATATTCTGCCATGAGGTACGTGCCGTCCGTGTAAATAGTGTCTACGAGAGTAATATTATCCAATGCATCGAACGTAAAATACTGCGAATTAATCGATCTGCCATGCGGATCCTCGGGCGGTTGAGTACCTGTGCATTCATAAGATACGAGTCGACTGCGCACGTCATAGACATAGGTTTCTTGCCTGATGATAACATCACCTTCTTTCAAGGTTCTGGACGACAAGTTATCGACCTCGTCATAGTCCTGCACAAGTGTTTGCTCAACTCCATTAAGGTAAAATATTCTTGCTACTTCTCGACCCTGCTTATCGTAATCCAGCTTTATGGGCTCTTCGCATTTAAGGGTGTAGAAAAAATCTGACCGGCTGGAAAAGGAGTCGAGGATCTTAGAAAATGTAAGCTC
>NZ_WIVZ01000157.1:0-281 GCF_009600325.1 Pseudomonas sp. FSL R10-2189 | reverse complement strand
CTCGATCTGGGTGCGCTGTTCACGGTGTGGCGCGGCGACACGCCGGTGCGCTATGTCCATGGTCTGGTCAGTCTGTTTCGTCAGGGCGACACCGGTTTTCGCCGTACCCGCTACCACGCGGTGATCGAACCGACCTTGGCCCGCGCGGGCCTGCGCTCTAACTGGCGAATGTTTCAGTACAAAACCGTGCCCGAGATCATCACCCTGGTGCTCAAGGGCCAACGCATCACCGACCTCGAAAAACAGATCTGTTTCGATCACCAGACCCGCGAATACTGCGT
>NZ_WIVZ01000156.1:0-284 GCF_009600325.1 Pseudomonas sp. FSL R10-2189 | reverse complement strand
ACCTTGACTTGATCAGGAGGCGCCGCTCTCAGCCGCTGGCAGCTGGCATCACCTCCAAGGCTCAGAGCATTTCGTTTGTCTAGAGTCTTGGCCACAGAGGATCCTATGTCACCCAATATATGCACGTCTGCTTTGCAGAACGATAATGATACCGTGCGGGCGTCCGTCCCGTCCTGACGGACCCCGCACGACTCGATCAACCACCGCACGCCTCAGTGCCTTATCCGTCACTCTCCGCTCGACTCCCCCACCCACTCCCATCCCGTCCCGTGACCCCCGCACCC
>NZ_WIVZ01000155.1:0-286 GCF_009600325.1 Pseudomonas sp. FSL R10-2189 | reverse complement strand
GGGTCGCACCTAACCGGCTATACAGGCTGCCGTGAAGAGATCCCCTTGATCGGCAGCTATTACTTCCCGGGCCCAAAGCATCTTGATTCCAAGCGTCGGGAAGAGGTGTCGGGGAGGCTGGAAGCTGGACAGACGGGAGTTTTCCCGACAGAATTGGCTTACCAGGTCTCGTTCCCCGCACCGAAAAGCAGAGATTCCCCGAGACCTTGGCCAGAGCGATTGCAGTCGCCGCTGGCCCGAATGAAACCCTGCCTTGGCAGGGTCTTTTCGTTATAATGCTATGTAT
>NZ_WIVZ01000154.1:0-287 GCF_009600325.1 Pseudomonas sp. FSL R10-2189 | reverse complement strand
AATACCAATTTTAGAAATAACCTGAGAAACGATGAATCCAACCGATTTAAGCCAAGTAAAATGGCAACCGACCGCACCGATTGAAAATTTGCTCAAGCGAGCGAAAATAATGAAAAATACCCGTCAGTTCTTTGCAGATCGCGGCGTGTTAGAGGTTGAAACGCCCGTGCTGAGTGAATTTTCGGTAACCGATGTGCATCTTTCTACCTTCCAAACGCAATTTCTTCCGCCCTTTGAGCGAGAAACAAAGCCCCTTTATTTAATGACTAGCCCTGAATATCATATGA
>NZ_WIVZ01000153.1:0-287 GCF_009600325.1 Pseudomonas sp. FSL R10-2189 | reverse complement strand
GCCACGCTGATGACCAACCATCAGCACACAGCGCTGAACATGGGCTTCTTGACCCATCCGCGCCCCGATGGCGGAGCGCCTCGTGGCGAAGGCTTTGAACTGCGTACCGATGCCCACGGCGTAGTACGGGCGGGCGGCGGCTTGTTGCTGACGACCCAGCTTCGCGCCCGCGCCGTCGCCCATCACACCGACCTGCCCGAATGCGCCGAGCAACTCAGCATTGCGCAGCAACATCACGCTACCTTTTCCCACCTGGCCCGCGACCATCTGGCCCAGGAAAGCGGCGA
>NZ_WIVZ01000152.1:0-287 GCF_009600325.1 Pseudomonas sp. FSL R10-2189 | reverse complement strand
CACATCCACACCCAGCTCGACGACCACGGCCGCATCAACGCCCTGTGGCTGATGCACGAAGGCGCGCCCTTGCGCCAGCTGGCGGGCTACGACTATGACGAGCACGGCGATCTGCGCGCTGCCCGCGACGAACACGCCGCGCAGTGGGCGTATCAATACCAACATCACCTGATCACCCGCTACACCGACCGCACCGGGCGCGGCATGAACCTGCAATGGCAAGGCGACGGTCCGGACGCCAAAGCCGTGCGCGAGTGGGCCGACGACGGCAGCTACGACACCCGCCT
>NZ_WIVZ01000151.1:0-290 GCF_009600325.1 Pseudomonas sp. FSL R10-2189 | reverse complement strand
ACTATCAGAGAACTGAGCAACATAATCTAATGGATCATCCAAGCGAACCTTATTTGGTTTAAGACCTTCATACTCAATTATCTCTCCAAAAGATGTAGTCAGAACCACTACACCCTGGTCATGCTTAATCTGTGCTTTGCAAGAAGCTAACAATCCTCTTCCAAGGATAACATTAACCCACAATTCCTTGAGAACAACAAGGTTTACCTTGAAGTTGATTCCATTGATACCCAAGGTAACACTTGGACATATGTAGGTTGCTTCCAATTTTCCTGTGCAAGAGTCTACAC
>NZ_WIVZ01000150.1:0-297 GCF_009600325.1 Pseudomonas sp. FSL R10-2189 | reverse complement strand
ACGGGGCGCTCCCCCGGAAGGTTTGGGCGTCCCGTAGGGCGGCCACGACAGACCGTAGGGATGGCGTGCTGTTGCTCTGCTTTTGTCTTTGATTATCTATGTGGCGTTCTATTGGTCGTTCTATTGCGTTGGCTATTGCTTCAGCAATAGAACGCCAATAGGAGAGGTATAAAGGTATAAAGGTGAAAAGGCACAAAAGGGCAAAAAGCCAAGAGCATTCGCGCTACGCGCTCACCAGCTCGACCCCCTAAAGGGGGACCCCCACTCGCTGGGAAAGATCCAAAGCGGGGAATAACC